>NZ_KV917368.1:1909842-2182147 GCF_002019605.1 Alkalihalobacterium alkalinitrilicum
TATACGAGCTTCTTTGTGTACTTATCAAGTTGATACTTTTCAACTTGTTCATCAACAAGTTTTATATTTATGGGCGCAACCCATTTACCAAATGAAGATAATCGTGTATTCTTGTCCATAGCTGATATCCTTTACTTTTGGATTTGGACAGGAACCACCTGTACTTCCATTGTAAAGGATTTTTTTGTATCCAAATCAATCAATAATTGAAGATTTATAGTATTTTAAATATTTCGTTCCTTTTAATGCAACACTAGTGTACAAAAGAGAATAAATTAAAAGTAATCGACCACGTATGGTCCCGTACACGAAATGACCCACAGCCTATGAGACTATTTCAACAATTAAAACATTTAGGTCTTCTTAAGGTGTTTTCAAGACAAGTAAAAAAAATTGATACTAAAACTTATAAAAAGTGGAAAACAACTATTCAATCCTTATAGTAGTATTGAATACTTTATCAATAACAACTTAATTGTTATGGTGAACGAATCTTCTCACCTTTTATTTCTATTTATTATAGATTTAACTAGGGTTTATATTAGCTTCTCAAGTATAAAAAGTGAAAAACAGTTAAAGAAGAAAGAAGATTGAACTGTATGTAAATCCAAATTCAAGACCAAAATATATTTATCTAAGAGACGTTACCATTTAATATTAACATCTTTTTTGTCTTGGAGGATTACCATGTGGAAAGAATTAAAAATTGAAAGCTGGCATGAGTTTAATGATGTGATTTCTCATCTGCATTACAATGAATGGATATTTAGGGGCCAAAGAAATTCCGTTTGGGACTTGCAATCCTCTCTTTATCGTGAAGTTCAAAAAGTTATCGATCAGCCAACAAATACAGATTGCGTTATGATTGAAAATAAGATGGTTAACGAATTTTATTCATCATCACACCTTTATTCATCTTTAGAATTTCAAGTGCCCAGTAAAGAAAATGAAAAAGATTGGATTAATTTTCGTTTAGAGCCCTTGTCTGTTATGCAAGATTACGGAACACCCACTCGATTATTAGATTGGACTCGCTCCCCATACATTGCTGCATTTTTCGCTTTGGATGGTGCAGAAGATGATTTTAGTATTTACGCATTAAACGTAAAGGAACTAGAACAATTTGATAATAATAGGTATGGAGATCACTTTTTTAACTATAAACGAGCGATTTTTTCACCTGAAACAATAACTGAAATATTCATTTTTCGTTATGATCCTTATCAAAAAAATGAACGTCTTCGTATTCAACAAGGCGTATTTCTCGTCCCCAGCTTAATCAATAAGACAATGGATGACATTCTAAAGGTTTACAACATTAAGAATAGTAAGCTACACGGCAAGGAAGTAACATATAAGCTTGTTTTCAACAAAGAAAACCTCCAAGATTATTGGTACAAACTTATGCAAATGAATATAACACACGAGACAATTTATCCTGGCCTTGAAGGTTTTTGCCGATCCCTAAAACTTCATATTCTTCTTTAAAATGGTGCCGCCGCGCCTTTAACACTGCATTTTATTAAGGTGCTTGGCACCGCTCACAAAGCGGTTTCCTTTTACGAAGAATCGCCACGGATAATGCTTAGCTTCACCACTATTATCTATTCCGACCCGTGGTCCAACAACAATTTCCTCAGGAGCTACTACTTTCCCTTCAGCAATAAATAATGGACGTTCAAAAAACGGTCGACCGTAATCTTCTTTAACGATCCCGAGCGCTTTCGTTAGTTTCCCAGGTCCACTTGTTAAGTCGCGATCTTTTTTTGCTTTTTCACGTCTTTCGTACATCAACTCAATCCCTGTATACGGTTCAAGCGCCCGAATTAACACCGCTTCAGGGTGATTTTCTGCACCACTCACAACATTGACGAGACAATGGGTATGCATTACATACGTATATACATATCCAGGTGGACCAAACATCACTTCCGTTCGTTTCGTCCGGCGATTATTGAAACTATGCGCTGCTTGATCAACTGGTCCAATGTACGCTTCCGTTTCAACAATCCATCCTGAAGCTGTACCCTTATCAGTTTCTTTCACTAATAATTTTCCAATCAAAAACTTTGCCAACTCTAAAGTAGATCTTTCATAAAAAGATGCTTGTACAGGTTCAAACGTCATAACTTCTGCACCTCCTATTTTAGAATAAACATAGTCTATCGCCAAAAGTCGTAAAAATCGTTTTCTTATACTTTTACACCTGAAAAAGTTGAATATACAGTGCAATAATACTTTATGATTTTTGGTATCCACATGACTACACCTACTCCAAAAATCGACCAATCTTTATTTTTCCCCCTATACGTCCTCACTATAATTTGACCCCGTACTCCCTATTTCTCTAAATACATCCGTCACATTTTTTCATTATTTTGATCGTTTCATTCTATTAGAAGACAAAGCTGCAAAATTAGACGATAACAGACAATCCTAGTCAAAGGGAAAATAGAACAATTGTTGAAATCTAAATAAGACAGGAGAAATGAAAGAAAGGAAGTAGAGAATATGAGAACAAAACGTCGCGACGAGTGGAAAACACATTGGAAAAAGTACAAGCATCTCTATAAAGGAAATCGAATGGAAAGGAGAAATAAATGGAGGACCAAATGGGAAAACAAATATAAAGAAGTTAGTTGATTTTAGAATAAATAAAACGATTTGACTTATCTTGTCTTGTACATAGGGATAGATCAGCCATAATTTATTTTGAAAAACTGAGAAAGATAAGATGTAATTGGTCCCCTCGAAACTATGAATAGGTCGCCTAGTACATCTTATTTTTTATTGGATAGAGAAAATAAAATCATAGGATTATCATGTATTATAATAGAAAAACCTTACATCCTTGCCGACCAAGGAGTAAGGATCTAGGAACCAATTATTAACTAATTAAAGATATAACGATAATCAAAAACATTCTTCTCTTTAATAATTTTTTCGTTTTTAATAAATTCATTCCACGCAGTTAAAATGACAACATAATCTACTCTTAATAGGAGTTCTTCTAAACTTGGCGAATATTCAATAGGAAGCTCATATGCCTTTTTAAATTCTTCCATGGCCATAGGGTCAAAAGCTATAAGATTTTTGTATCCTTTCTGTAGTAAACCTTCAATAATTCCTTTTGTTGGTGTATCCCTAACGTCATTTGAATTGGGCTTGAATGCTAAACCTAAAATCCCTATATTCTGTTTTTCTTCTACTTTTTTCACTATATCATTAACAACAAAATTTTTAACCACTTCATTAACTTTTAAAGTACTATTTAATAGTTCAGGAGAGTAGGAATTTTTTAGTGCTAGGCTTACTAATGCCATTGTATCTTTTGGAAGACAATATCCACCAAATCCACATCCTGGGAATACATAGGAAGTCATCGGAGCTGGTGTACCAAACCATCTTTTATCGAGATGTAAAACTCGGAAAGCTTTTTTTATGTCAATTTCTCCGATGGATCTTGCAATCAAAGATTGTTCATTAGCAAAACTAATGAGGGTTGCCAGTAGAGTATTTGATAAATACTTAATAAATTCAGCCGTATTTAATGTCACTCGAAAAATCGGTACATTAAATGATTGATAGATTCTCTCCAAGATCTCTCCGCTTTTATCATCTTCCTGACCAATGACTATTCGATCTGGTTTTATAAAATCATCCCAAGCATATCCCTCTCGTAAAAATTCAGGATTATTCGTTAAGCCTATATCTACACCAACATCAAATCCTTGCTTTTTAATATGTGGTTTTATATGTTCACTTGTTGTCGAAGGAGGAATAGTTGACTTTATTACTAAAACTTTATAATTTGGTTTTTTTATACAGTTTAATATACTATTAATCCCTTCTAAAATATAATCTATATTGGCGCTACCATCGCTATTACTCGGGGTACCTACACATATAAATATAGCTTTACTTTGGTTTACTGCTTGTTGTAAATCATCAACAAGCGTAAAATTTTTATTCATGTGCTTTTTTAACTTCTCCTCAAGAAAAGCTTCATAAAAAGGAATTTTTCCTTGTCTAAAAAGCTGCTTCTTCTTGTGATCAATTTCATATCCATAAACTTTAAATTCTTTCTCACAAAACCCTAAAGCGGTTGTCAATCCAACAAATCCAAGACCCATTACTGTAATCAATGAATGTCTCCTCCTTCATTTAAAAAAGATAGAAACCGAGAGACACCCTCTACAACAGAAATACTCGGGGCATAATTAAGCACCTTTTGAGCCTTAGATATATTAGGGCATCTTCTTAATGGATTGTCAGTTAAATAGCTTTTTTCTTCAGAAGTCATAAATTGTATTGCCTGGCTATAATTAAAAATATCCTTACCTGCTTTTTTATAAATTTTAGCCATTTCTTTAATTGTAATTTCTGGTTTATCAATTCCAATATTAAAGTAATCAAAAGGTTCGTGCAATAATGCTTTTAGATACCCTGTGATTGCATCTGTAACATAACAAAATGTTCGAGTTGGCTTTCCGTCAGAATACAAGATAAGAGGGTTATTTTCAACTATTGCTTTAGCAAAGTCAGCTGGTACCCTCTTGTCATTTAGCCTCATTCCAGGGCCATAATTGTTAAATGGTCTAACGATAGAAATTGGCATATCATATTTCTCAGCATATACGTAACATAAAGTTTCTCCAAATCTTTTTGCTTCATCATAACAAGCCCGTGGACCGATCATAGAGACATTTCCTCTGTATTCTTCAGACGTTGGGATATGAGTAGGAAGGGGATCACCGTAAACCTCGCTGCTGGAAAAAAACAAAAATCCTTTTATATCTTTATCTTGATAAAAATCTAATAGTGCTCTTAACCCTAATACATTTGCATCGATAGTTTCAAGAGGATACTTCCTGTAATATGTTGGAGAAGCAATAGAAGCCATGTGAATAATATAGTTAACGTCTTTTATTTTTTCAATATCAAATGATGAGAAATAAGTAATATCCAAATTGTATAGTTCAATCTTAGGGTTATGTTTACTTAAGTTAGATATCCATATCGGTTTCCCGAGTTTAAAGTTGTCTATACCGATTATCCTTCGAATATTTAGATGCTCAGAATATTCAGATAAAAAAGACATGATATAAAAGCCTAAAAATCCAGCACATCCTGTTATTAAGATGGAGGAATTGTTAAATTTCGCCTTTTCTATCTGCTCAAGTTGACTGTGTATATACTGAAGGTCTTCATTATAAATTGAATTTTTTTTATTTTTTTTCATTTAAAATCCACCTTTTTAAAGGGTTCATACAATAAATCTGTTTTTCTCAGCTTGTAAAACTAATTCGATCCCTTGTTCTAGGTTTATTTTACTTTTCCAACCTAACTTTTTAAGTTCTTCAATGTTAGCTTTTGATTCCATAATTTCATTTTGTCGCAGTGGAATGGCACCAAATTTTAATAATGTTTTAGATTGGGATTTTTCGTGAATAAGTTCTATAAATTCACGAATAGTTTTACATTCTCCCAACCCTAATTCATATTCTTGAAACCCTGGAAGACCCTTCATATTTTTATTTAAAATTATTGAATAGGCTGTAAGGACATCATTGACATGGATAAAATCTCTCTTTTGAAAACCTTCTGTTAGATGTAATTCTGGAATATTTTTTAAACAGCTCTTAATAATATATGTCGTAAATTTATCTTCGTTATCAAATGGTCCGTATATGTGTTCTAACTTTATATTTATAAAACAAATTTTTCCTGCTAGGCTAAATTCCCTTCCCCATTCCAAAAACTGTTTTTTAGTTAATGCATAACTTACTAAATACTGGTACCCCTCATTTTTTTTATTTATAAAAGAGTCCGTATTAATAAACAATTTAGTATGGTATGAAATGGATTTTTCTAATAGTTGTAATGGAAAAGAGACATTTGAATGAAGAAGTTGTGATGAACTTTCTCCGTTTCTGTCATACTTAGTTGCTGTATGAATTACGACATCAATAGGTCCATGTTCTTCAAAGGGTTTCTCCAGTGAACATTGATCCATATTATAAACAACCACTTTTGATAAAATGTCTACGATTCTCCAAGTATTTGAAAAGCTTCTCTTTATAATAATGACTTCATGACCTTCCTTTACCAAGGCTCTCGTTAAATGACTCCCTAAAAAGCCTGTAGATCCAGTCATTAATATCTTCATAGTCCCCGCCCCAATCTAGGAAACTTTGGCACTAATTAATCTAATATTTTCCACGGTGCATTACCTGTATTCCAAATCTCTTCTAAATATTTCTTATCACGTAAAGTATCCATCGGATGCCAAAATCCAGAATGCTTATAAGCCATTAACTGGCCATCTTTTGTTAAATTCTCTAATGGGTCTTTTTCAAAAACCGTTTGATCTCCTTTTTCTAGATAGTTAAATACTTCTGGTTGTAATACAAAAAAACCAGCATTAATCCAGCCGCCATCGCCTTGTATTTTCTCCTGAAATTTTTCTACTTTTTGATCAGGTGATATGGACAATACTCCAAATCTGCCTTGAGGTTGTGTTGTGGTTACTGTAGCAAGCTTGCCATGTGAACGGTGAAACTTAACTAATTGATTAATATTAATATCGCTCACACCATCACCATAAGTTAACATAAAAGACTCATTCCCGACGTACTTTTCAATTCTTTTTAAGCGGCCTCCCGTCATTGTACCTATACCAGTATCAACTAAAGTAACTTTCCATGGCTTCGTAACCTTCTGATGTATGGTACAATGATTCCCTTTTTGAAAATCAAAGGTTACGTCAGAGTTGTATAGAAGATAGTTTGAAAAATACTCTTTGATTATATGACTCTTATACCCCAAGCAGATAATAAATTCGTTATAACCATAACTTGAGTACAGTTGCATAATATGCCATAATATTGGCTTTTCACCAATCTCTACCATTGGTTTTGGCTTTAAATGTGTTTCTTCACTTATTCTTGTGCCAAACCCCCCTGCTAAAATAACAACCTTCATTAATGAACCCCCTTAATGCTGTATATCTCCTTTACTAAATATATTCTAGTTTTCTAAAACTGTTTGGACTCAATTTTCTTTCATTAAATTTCAATTGGCAGTTTCACTCTTTAACAAAAAGCGAAGTGCTCGAAACAAAAGTAGCCATTTTGATAAATATATTTTATAACTCATGCTAAAACATGAACCAAGCATATACCTGGTTCATCATAAAATTACATAAAACACTAACTTTTAGGATATGAGTGTTTTATGTAGTCCTTTAGTTCTGTTATCTGGGCTTTAATTTTTGTGAAAGAAGATATTAAAATAATGGGAGACAGAGATATTGAAGTTTTTGACAGTTGAAGGACAGATAGGTACAACCTTTTAATAATCCAACTTTCTAACGCTTCTTTTTAGGAAGTGTACGATTAATTTTAAAATTGAATGGTTCCTTGACCCCATACTCTTTACAAATACAATGAAGTTCTATTTTACTATCACTTAAAGTATAATGAATGTCATCATATAATGTACCTTTTCTAAGAGGTCTTGTATGTTTTACAGAAACTTCGTCGATAATTGCAATTTTATTTCTTGGATTACCAAGTAGTTTAGGCCATACCGAGTCTAAACCCCATCCTGACTTACTCTTTTTAAATGTATCCCAACAAAGTTGAAGAGCTTCTCTTGAAAATAGAGGAACCATTACTTCAACGAAATTGGTATACCTCAAAATACTTCTAGGCACTTGCCTCGTTATGTCATGGGAATAATAGGAATCCTTAGATAATGAGGGTTGCGCTAAACTTAATTTATACTTTGTGAAAAGATCAAATAATTGATGAATAGTTGAACAATCCGTACTAATATCATCATCAGGCATCCAGACTGCATCATATTTAAAGATATGGTCTCCAAAATCTTCTATAATCTTATGAAACCTAGGCCATTTTGAATTTTTTGCTTCCGAATAAAAATCACAATCTTCTTTATAGTTATTACTTCCGTCACCGAAATACTCTAGGAATAAATCAAATTTCCGATCTGGATGTAACCACTCTTTATGAAGAGAAGTATCTCCTACTCTTGCCATTACTAAAAATCGTTTTTTTCCTGAGTAGTTAAAGGGTTTTATTATTCGTCCCTCATTATTTTCTAGCATACTATTTGACTCGCTAGCATTTTTTTTCATTTAAAATACACCTCAAAACAATATTTTACAACAATTCATTTCACTCTAACCATCTCCATATTAAGTTATGTAGAGGGCATTAAAGTGACACTAAAAATCTTTAATCAAGGTTGGATAGGCTACACTTAGTTGGACAATAAAAATAAGGGCTAGTAGAATAACATATAACGAGTGAGGAGCGAATCTACTATGTCCAAAAAAAGAAGAACGTTTACCACAGAATTCAAGAAGCAAGTGGTTGCTTTATATGAAGGTGGAAAAAGTCGTCAAGATATTGTCCGTGAATATGAATTAACTCCGTCTGCTTTAGACAGGTGGATTACTCAGTTTCAACAGTCTGGTTCCTTCAAAGAGAAAGACAATCGAAGTCCAGAGGAACAAGAATTGATTGAGTTAAGAAAAAGAAATAAACAGCTAGAAATGGAAGTCGATATTTTAAAGCAAGCCGCGCTGATCATGGGGCGAAAATAGAAGTCATTGAGAAAAATCGGCACCTCTATTCGGTATCAGCAATGTGCAAAGTCCTACAAATAGCTCGAAGCACCTTTTATTATGAAACAGAAGTAGCTGCTCAAAAAGAAAAGGAAAAGGCTACAGAAGAACAAGACTTAAAAGAAAAAATACTAAAAATCTTTAATGAAAACCGTACAGTATATGGAACTCGTAAAATAAAACGAGAGCTTTTAAAAGCGGGTCACAAGGTTTCCAGACGTCGCATAGGAAGGTTGATGAAAGAGCTCGGAATCCAATCGAAGTATGCACAACCTTCCTACAAACCAATGAGCTCTCAGCCAAATGAAGAATCCGTTCGAAACGTATTAGATCAGGAATTCCAAGTGAATGAAGAAATGTCCGTACTGGTTAGTGATTTAACGTACGTCAAAGTAGGACATTATTGGAGCTACGTCTGTTTTTTAATTGATTTATATAATAGAGAAATAGTTGGTTATAGCGTTGGAAAACGCAAAGACGCAGCTTTGGTTCAACGCGCCTTCGCAACGGTTAATCGGCCATTAGAGAATGTAAAACTCTTTCATACAGATCGCGGATCTGAGTTTAAAAACGTAGCTATTGATGAATTATTAAGTGAAAATGAGATTGAACGTTCATTGAGCGATAAAGGAAACCCTTATGATAATGCAGTGGCAGAAGCGACACTTAAGATTTTAAAAACAGAACTAATTCATGGGGAGCAGTTCCATTCCCTTAACCACCTAGAACTTGAACTGTTTGATTATATCAATTGGTACAATAACATCCGTTCGCACAGTGCCCTGGGGTATCAAAGTCCAGCAAGTTATCGAAACTTAGCCCCTAAAAAAATTGTTTGATTTAGTGTTGACATACCAAGGTACCTTAAGTTAAATTTTAAATAAATAATCATAAACACGGATAAGTTGACTCGTCTATATATAAACTTATTGGAATCTGTTTTTATAAGAAGTTCATTTACTGATATTGATTTAACCAAACCTCTTTATTCAACTTTTAGCCAGTACCTCTTCTAAATTCACCTTTCATACTCTGTTTCCCCACCCGTTGCCATACATAGACTAAAACTACACCACAAACACCAATAAGACCACCAAAATAAAAACCAGCCACAAGATCATAGATTGAATTTAAAATTCCAGCTACAAAAGGTCCTACAAACATCCCTACCGCGTAAACAGCTTGGTAGAATCCCATAGCCGTTGCTCGTTTCTGATCATCGACAGATTCAATAGACATACCTAATAGCAACGGAATAACAAGCCCTAATGCAAAACCGTTTATTGCTTGAGTAATCAATAATATACTAAAGGAGTTTATCAATGGAATTGTACCTGTAAATATAGCACTTACTAAAAATCCAATAAGCAATGTTGGCCAATTACCGATTCGTGGTGCAAGCCATTTTCCTACAATAATAGCTGCAAAAGCATGAGGAACGATAAAAAGAATAACTAAGTAACTTATACCTACCGTCGAAGCTCCAAGTTCAAGTGCATAATTTGGTGTGAAGCCAAAAATTGTAATAAAAATGATAGCATAAGCTAAGATCGAGAGTATCGTTACTTTAATTAAAAGTGATTCCTTAATAATTCCTAATAGTTCCTTAATCTTTATAGGTTCACGAACTGGTTCCTCTTTCTCCTCTTTTAGCCAAAAACATAAAATCAACCCGAGAACTCCAGCAATTCCCCCGATCCAGAAAGGAACCATCCAGCCATACCATTCAACGATTACCCCACTAAATATCATACTCAATAATTGACCGAGAACCATTGTGACACTAATCCACCCCATGGCCTTAGTAATATCATCTTTTGAAAAGTAACTGGCATACAAAACGGTAAAAGCGACCCATGTTGCAGCACTCACACCAGCTAAAGCTCTAAAAAATAAGATCCAGCCTAATTGATCGGTCAAGATAAACCCAAAACTACTCATACTCCCAATGGCTATTCCCAAAATAATGAATGGACGACGACGCTTAACCACATCCGAATAAATCCCCAATGGTAGACGAATAAGCATTTGCAAAAGACCATAACTTCCTACGACAACACCTATGAACATATATGTAGCCCCTAAAAAGTCTAAGTATGCTGTTAATATAGGAACATAACTATAAATCGTAAACCAGTACATTACTGTAACCAATACAAAAATAACATGATCCATTTTTGTCACAGTTGAACGATTTTTACCACTCACTTAATTCCCCCCGTTCTAACTTATTTAAAGAAATAGAATAGTAGATTTAATAAAAGTGAGATTTATTTGGTAAAAAAACTTAGAATATTTGTAAAATAATAAATTGAAAGTATAACTTCTACTACCCAGTTTATTTTTTCTGATTTTTGGTAAAAATGGTTTCTATCCTATAACCTTATGCTACCTAATTAAGAAGTATTTATAAACACCCTCCTGTCTAAAAATTTTTAATTTCTAAATAAGACCCCTTTTAACTATCTACAACTAGTAAAAGAGGTTCATATAATAAAAGTATCATCTGCTTTTCATTTACAGCTTAAATTTATAACCAACACCCCATACAGTTTGCAACACATCACACCCGAGTTTCTTTAACTTTAGTCGAATCTTTTTGATATGGGCGTCAACCGTTCGAATATCACCAATAAAGTCATATCCCCATACCTGTTCAAGTAGTACCTCTCGAGTGTGAACGTTACCAGGATTTTTAGCAAGATGAACTAACAAATCAAACTCTTTAGGTCTAAGTGTAATATTATTTCCCTTAATTATTACTTCCCTGCGGTCAACATCAATCTGCACGTCACCGTAGTCATATGTAAAATATTTTTCCTTTTCTGTAGAAACACTAATCTTTTCAACCCTTCTAAAGATAGCTTTGATTCTAGCAATAAGTTCTCTAGGACTAAATGGTTTTACCATATAATCATCAGCTCCTAATTCTAAGCCGAGAACTCGGTCGAACTCTTCACCTTTTGCTGTTAATATAATGATAGGAACATCAGAAAACTTTCGAATTTCACGGCAAACATCATAGCCATCCTTTTCAGGCATCATAAGATCTAAAATCACTAAATCTGGTTTCTTTTCAAACGTAAGTTGAATAGCTAATTGTCCATCTTCCGCTTCAAGTGGATTAATATTTTGTTTTCTCAGATAATGGAGAATTATTTTTCGAATATTATCATCATCATCTGCTACCAAAACTTTTTGCATAAATAACCACTCCTCGAATCCCTAATATTTTTTGTCGGAATTTAATACAGAAGCTTACTTATAAAAAATTACATTACTAATAAAGAGCTCACAAGGGACATAAGTTTTGAACATTATAAAAAACTATGGATATCATTTGCAGACTTAGTCCGACTTACACGAAAAATTTCAATTATTTACCAATGGTAGAGTAGAAAACCATACTTGAGGCTTTCCCTCATACCGCTTTCCGACGTTCTTCTTTCTTTTACTTTACAGTGATCAACTAGCTAATTTCACCAAAATATGTTCAATTTCTTTTCTTACGTCCTTTAAGTTTCCATGTTTCTTACGATTATTATGCTTCTTGTTCTAAAACAAGGTGAGACGTTCGAGTACAAACGAATCATTCGATTTGGCTATTTCTTTCCTTGTGGAGTCAGTAGGTAATAGTTCTTAAAACCTTGTAATTTCCTTTTGAGTTCTCCATGTTGTTCAAATCTCTTCTGCCATAGCTTATCCATTGTATTTGGTAGATATTTGCTAGGAGCGGAGATATGACACCTCCCCGAGGAGTTCCGTATTAGGGTACCTTACGTTTCCTTCTTCCATAATTCCCGACTCAAGTCATTTACGAATAAGCTTTAAGACTCTTCTGTCACTAATACTTTGCTCCAATAAATTTCATCAACTACGCTGGTCACTTGATGTTAGTTACAACCTGTTAGTTTGCTCACACCCTACAAGTAAGTTAATTTGTCACTGGACTTCAACCTTAGAATTTTTTCACCAGTTGCCTGTCAGCTACTGAGCTACTTGATACTTACTCAGGTTAGACTTTCACTAACTAGCAATTAACGGCTTGCTAGTCACACCAAAAACAAAAAGAGAAATCCAACTAGCGGACTCCTCTTTTTGTCTACATTTATTTTAAGAAAGAGATAAAGTTTACATAGGCTGACCTTACTTTTTCATAATAACCAACAATTTTATCAAACGTTCCTTCATGTTTTACAGTAGGATCTGTGTACGTTTCAGATGTATGTTCTTTATCGGTATCTACCGTTTCGTTTTCACTTGTGTTTTCCGTTTCAACGCTTGTATTCGCTTCTGTTTCAATATCAACTTCTACACCTGCTTCAATTTCTGTAGCTTCTTGACTTTGATTTTCTAGGAGGTTGTCTTCTTGAGAAAGTGAAATAGAAACACGGTCTTCATAAATTTCTTGAGGTTGCTCACTTAGATGTTCCACTTTAAAATCAACCTCTTCTTCTTCTCCTTTCGCTATATATTCTGTATCCCTAACTTGATTTTCTGGTTTAATCTGTGTTTCATCATCAAATAGGTCTTCTTCTATAGTCACTAGCTCATCGACTGCATCTAACTCTTCTGTTGCTTTTTCATTAGTAGTTAACTCCTCTTCTTCAATTGGGTCTTGTTCCTCTGTTACTTCATTAGAAAAATCAAGATTTTCAAAGTAATTTTGAATGAATAAATCTTTATACTCTATTAACTGCTCATATTTATTGAAAATAGATTGATAGCGCTGATTAATCTCATCAAGTACATCAACGCCATTATCAAGATCTTGTGCTTCATCTTGATCTAATTGATATCCACCTCTATCCATATCACCATCGTTGCCTTCTTCTATTGTTACATCTTCATTTACTGCTTCTTCTTCGTTGCCTTCCTCGTCTGTTGCTTCTTCATTAACTTCTTCGTCTGTTGTCGATTCCTCTTTTACTGTATCTTCAACATCTTCACCCTTTAGCAATTCTTCTAAAATTTCGTAATTCCCTTCGGCAACTTCTCGCATAATTTTTCCTTTTTCAGGTGACCCAGAAATGTTCTTTGCTACCTCTGATACGATTTGACCATGATTCTTATCCTTTACTTCTTCTTCTGTTACTTCCTCGTCATTGACTGCTTCTTCTTCGCTTCCTTCTTCTGTCACTTCCTCGTCATTGACTGCTTCTTCTTCTCTGCCTTCTTCTGTCGCTTCCTCGTCATTGACTGCTTCTTCTTCGCTTCCTTCTTCTTCTGTCGCTTCCTCGTCATTGACTGCTTCTTCTTCGCTTCCTTCTTCTTCTGTCGCTTCCTCGTCATTGACTGTTTCTTCTTCTCTGCCTTCTTCTGTCGCTTCCTCGTCATTGACTGCTTCTTCTTCGCTTCCTTCTTCTGTCGCTTCCTCGTCATTGACTGCTTCTTCTTCGCTTCCTTCTTCTGTCGCTTCCTCGTCATTGACTGCTTCTTCTTCGCTTCCTTCTTCTGTCGCTTCCTCTTCGTTTTCTACTTGTTCATCTTCTTCATTTGATAGCTCATCTAAAAATTCATAATTCCCTTGAGCTACTTCGCGCATGATTTTTTCTTTTTCAGATGATCCTGGATGGTCTTTAGCTACCGCTGATACAATGTGACCATGATTATTATTTTTTGCTTGCGCTTCTAATTCTGCTGCTGAAGTTGGTGCACCTGCTGCGACAAAAGTGCTTGCTAACATTGTTGTAGATACTACTGCAGGTATTATTTTTTTTAAAGTATTTCCATTTTGAGTAGATTTATTTTTTCTTTCAAACATATTAATAACCTCCTAAACATTCTATAAAGTTAACAAATTCGACAATCTAGTATGAATGAGTTACAAATTTTAATTCAATAACTAGTTAGATGAATCTCTTAAAGAAAATAGTAATCTTCACTCCTTTGTATTATTTTTTGCAGTTCTCTTAACTGCTTGTCCTACACTCTACAGAAGAAATTTAACGAAACTATGATCAAAAATAGAACAGTTTTAGGTCTTTTTTAGACATAATTAAAATTAGTGTCTGAATGTTCATTTTAGATATCTCTCTATTTGCCAACGAACATCGTTGATTTTAAACAAACGGTCTTTAAAATAGAAGCAATACCGTATTCAGTCTAGCTTCATGCAATATTACTATGGAACGTTATCTGGAATGATGACGATTGAAAAACGAAAGGTGATTGCAACAAGTACACACTGGGGAAGGTGGTTGGAAGAAGCATAAATAAAAGGTAGCTGTCATAAGCATTGATTTGCATACAATTTTTAACACTGCCTATTCAACAACTGTTGATTTTTACAAATAATTTTAAATTTATTAATAAACCCCTTATATAATACGACAAATTCATTTCTTATGTAACAATTATATTACATTCTAGCAAAATTCGTTGTTATTAGACATGAAACATATTAAAATTTGATAGACTATTAAAAAGTAGATTCTTCCATTAGATAAAGGTAATGGTACATATAAAAGGAGAGTAATATAATGAAAAGGAAGTTAACGAAAGTAGTTATTGCTACGGCTCTAGCTGCTACCCTTCTTCATGCGGTTCCGACAACATCCTACGCTAATCCTACAGTGAATTTTTCCGCGCAAATTGAAGAATTTGAAACGAATATACTTACATATGACAACAAGATTATCGAATCAATTGCCAAAATTGAAGAGTTAACAAAAGAGATTGAACGCGGCCAAAAGCAAATCGAAAATAACCAAGAGGAAATCGATGAAGCACAAGAAAGATTTGATAGTTTAAAAGAGATCTATTTCGAACGTTTACGGGCCATGCAACAAAATGGTCAAAGTCCAATGTTAACGTATATTGATGTGATCTTATCCTCTAAAGGGTTTTCAGATCTCATTGAACGAGTAACACTCATCTCTCAAGTCATCGACCAAGATCAGAAATTACTAGATAACCTTCAGACCGCTGAAATTGAACTCACTAAACTACAAGAAAATCTTGTAAAAGAAGTAGCTCAATTAGAAATTAATAAACAAACGGTAGAAGACGAACGAGCTTCAATGGAAAGAAACAAATCTACCGTAATGCAAGAATTAGAACGAGTAAAAGAATTACAACGCCAAGAAGAAGTTCGCTTAGCTGAAGAAGCACGTATAGCCGAGGAAGCAGCAAGAGCTGAAGAAGAACGACAAGCTGCGACACTCGCGCAACAAACACAACAAAATGTTCAAAATAATAACCAGACAACACAAAGTCAACCGACTGTAACCAACACGACTTCAGAACCAACCACAACACCTACAAATACTTCAGTAAACACGAACACTAATCAAAACACTGTTACAAAAACGGTTAATTCTGGAAACTCAGATAAAGTATCTCAGTTAATTAATTACAGTAAACAATTCTTAGGAACACCTTATGTATGGGGCGGCACAACTCCAAGTGGGTTTGATTGCTCAGGATTTACATCGTACGTCTTCCGCTCAGTTGGTGTAAACTTACCAAGAACATCTAGACAACAAGCTACAGTTGGAGTAGCTGTTCCTACTAACCAAGTACAACCAGGTGACTTGATCTTTAGAGGAAGCCCTATTCACCACGTTGGTATATACATAGGAAATGGTCAATACATCCACTCTCCACAAACTGGTGATGTTGTGAAGATCTCTAGTTACAATCCTTCTAAACATACACAAGCACGTCGTGTATTAAATTAATAGTTTAAGTAGTTGAATAGCTAACAAAGAAGGTGGACCTATCATTAGGTACCACCTTCTTTAATTATCCTTTTTTAATTTTGTTGTTCGAAATCGTTTAACTATAACTGTTAATGATGTAAAGTTAACTAACTTTTACTAGAGTTTTCTTCTAAATACTAGGTAATAATTAAACAAAAAAAGACCAACAATTGTTGATCTAATCTTATTGTTAATTATTAGTTATTAGTTATGTATTGGTGCGGGTGAAGGGACTCGAACCCCCACGTCAAAGACACTAGATCCTAAGTCTAGCGCGTCTGCCAATTCCGCCACACCCGCAAAAATAAAAATGGTGAGCCATGAAGGACTCGAACCTTCGACCCTCTGATTAAAAGTCAGATGCTCTACCAACTGAGCTAATGGCTCCCGAATTAATGTATATTATTCACTTTGAATGTTTAATCCTCTACTAGCTACTCAATGAAACATATACATTGAAACAACTCGTAGGTTTTCCTAACAACAAATGCTCGTAGCTCTACCTCATTAGAGATTCGCAATAAATCGTAATGGTGCCGGCGAGAGGACTTGAACCCCCAACCTACTGATTACAAGTCAGTTGCTCTACCAATTGAGCTACACCGGCATAATGGTGGAGGATGACGGGCTCGAACCGCCGACCCCCTGCTTGTAAGGCAGGTGCTCTCCCAGCTGAGCTAATCCTCCATTAAGATTTTGATAAGCTGCGAATTTCTTCGTCAGTTTCGGCCTTCCGGTACTCACGTATTTAGATACGATCTGTTCCTCAGGACTTCACTTCCTCGAACTTCTTGCTTCTAAAAATCTTTTAGAAATTGGTGACCCGTACGGGATTCGAACCCGTGTTACCGCCGTGAAAGGGCGGTGTCTTAACCGCTTGACCAACGGGCCAGTAAGTGGCTCCACAGGCAGGACTCGAACCTGCGACCGATCGGTTAACAGCCGATTGCTCTACCAACTGAGCTACTGTGGAATAAGTTATGGTGGGCCTAAGTGGACTCGAACCACCGACCTCACGCTTATCAGGCGTGCGCTCTAACCAGCTGAGCTATAGGCCCATAAAAAATGGAGCGGGTGATGAGAATCGAACTCACGACATCAGCTTGGAAGGCTGAGGTTTTACCATTAAACTACACCCGCAACTTATTCACTTAATATTCATTCCAAAATATAAATAAATTGGCGCGCCCTGAGAGATTCGAACTCCCGACCTTTTGATTCGTAGTCAAACACTCTATCCAGCTGAGCTAAGGGCGCATATGGTGCCGAGGGCCGGACTTGAACCGGCACGGTAGTCACCTACCGCAGGATTTTAAGTCCTGTGTGTCTGCCAATTCCACCACCCCGGCAAAGCAGACATTAGTTATACATCAGTTTCTCTTGGAGGCGGCACCCGGATTCGAACCGGGGGATAAGGGTTTTGCAGACCCGTGCCTTACCACTTGGCTATGCCGCCAAATACCTTAGATATCACTAACTGTCCGTTTAAATTGACAGTAATAATAAAACTTGTATCTGATGGCGGAGGAAGAGGGATTCGAACCCCCGCGCGGTTTAACCCGCCTGTCGGTTTTCAAGACCGATCCCTTCAGCCGGACTTGGGTATTCCTCCATACCTATGTTTCTGGTGGACCCTGTAGGACTCGAACCTACGACCAATCGGTTATGAGCCGACCGCTCTGACCAACTGAGCTAAGGGTCCTTATAATGGTAGCGGCGGAGGGAGTCGAACCCACGACCTCACGGGTATGAACCGTACGCTCTAGCCAGCTGAGCTACACCGCCATTATTAAGATAGATTAAATTGTATAAATGGTGGAGCCTAGCGGGATCGAACCGCTGACCTCCTGCGTGCAAGGCAGGCGCTCTCCCAGCTGAGCTAAGGCCCCATCTATATGAATACAAGAGAGAGTCATTCTCTCAAAACTGGATAATGTGCTAGAAGAATATCAACGCTTTATGTTTTGGATAAGCCCTCGACCGATTAGTATCTCTCAGCTCCACGTGTCGCCACGCTTCCACCCGAGACCTATCAACCTCATCATCTCTAAGGGGTCTTACTTACTTAACGTAATGGGAAATCTCATCTTGAGGGGGGCTTCACGCTTAGATGCTTTCAGCGCTTATCCCGTCCACACGTAGCTACCCAGCTATGCTCCTGGCGGAACAACTGGTACACCAGCGGTGTGTCCATCCCGGTCCTCTCGTACTAAGGACAGCTCCTCTCAAATTTCCTACGCCCACGACGGATAGGGACCGAACTGTCTCACGACGTTCTGAACCCAGCTCGCGTACCGCTTTAATGGGCGAACAGCCCAACCCTTGGGACCTACTTCAGCCCCAGGATGCGATGAGCCGACATCGAGGTGCCAAACCTCCCCGTCGATGTGGACTCTTGGGGGAGATAAGCCTGTTATCCCCAGGGTAGCTTTTATCCGTTGAGCGATGGCCCTTCCATGCGGAACCACCGGATCACTAAGCCCGACTTTCGTCCCTGCTCGACTTGTAGGTCTCGCAGTCAAGCTCCCTTATGCCTTTGCACTCTACGAATGATTTCCAACCATTCTGAGGGAACCTTTGGGCGCCTCCGTTACTGTTTAGGAGGCGACCGCCCCAGTCAAACTGCCCACCTGACACTGTCCCTGAACCGGATCACGGTTCGAGGTTAGAACTTCAATACAGCCAGGGTAGTATCCCACCGACGCCTCCACGTAAGCTGGCGCTCACGCTTCCAAGGCTCCTACCTATCCTGTACAAGCTGTACCAAAATCCAATATCAAGCTACAGTAAAGCTCCATGGGGTCTTTCCGTCCTGTCGCGGGTAACCTGCATCTTCACAGGTAATATAATTTCACCGGGTCTCTCGTTGAGACAGTGTCCAAGTCGTTACACCATTCGTGCGGGTCGGAACTTACCCGACAAGGAATTTCGCTACCTTAGGACCGTTATAGTTACGGCCGCCGTTTACTGGGGCTTCGGTTCACAGCTTCGGCTTGCGCCTAACCACTCCCCTTAACCTTCCAGCACCGGGCAGGTGTCAGCCCCTATACTTCGCCTTGCGGCTTCGCAGAGACCTGTGTTTTTGCTAAACAGTCGCTTGGACCTATTCACTGCGGCTCTCTCGGGCATACACCCTAACAGAGCACCCCTTCTCCCGAAGTTACGGGGTCATTTTGCCGAGTTCCTTAACGAGAGTTCTCCCGAGCGTCTTAGAATTCTCTTCCCGCCTACCTGTGTCGGTTTGCGGTACGGGCACCTCTCACCTCGCTAGAGGCTTTTCTTGGCAGTGTAGGATCAGGAACTTCGGTACTTAATTTCCCTCGCTATCACAGCTCAGCCTTTATGGTAAGCGGATTTGCCTACTTACCAGCCTAACTGCTTAGACGCGCATCCATCAGCGCGCTTACCCTACCTTACTGCGTCCCCCCATTGCTCAAACGGTGAGGAGGTGGTACAGGAATTTCAACCTGTTGTCCATCGCCTACGCCTTTCGGCCTCGGCTTAGGTCCCGACTTACCCTGAGCGGACGAGCCTTCCTCAGGAAACCTTAGGCTTTCGACGGAGGGGATTCTCACCCCTCTTTTCGCTACTCATACCGGCATTCTCACTTCTAAGCGCTCCACCAGTCCTTCCGGTCTGACTTCGCTGCACTTAGAACGCTCCCCTACCCCTGTCCGTAAGGACAAGCCGTAGCTTCGGTGATACGTTTAGCCCCGGTACATTTTCGGCGCAGAGTCACTCGACCAGTGAGCTATTACGCACTCTTTAAATGGTGGCTGCTTCTAAGCCAACATCCTGGTTGTCTGGGCAACTCCACATCCTTTACCACTTAACGTATACTTGGGGACCTTAGCTGACGGTCTGGGCTGTTTCCCTCTTGACTACGGATCTTAGCACTCGCAGTCTGACTCCCGAGGATAAGTATTTGGCATTCGGAGTTTGACTGAGTTCGGTAATCCTGTGGGGACCCCTAGCCCAATCAGTGCTCTACCTCCAATACTCTTCCCTCGAGGCTAGCCCTAAAGCTATTTCGGGGAGAACCAGCTATTTCCGAGTTCGATTGGCATTTCACCCCTACCCACACCTCATCCCCGCATTTTTCAACATGCGTGGGTTCGGGCCTCCATTCAGTGTTACCTGAACTTCACCCTGGACATGGGTAGATCACACGGTTTCGGGTCTACGACCACGTACTTATTCGCCCTATTCAGACTCGCTTTCGCTGCGGCTCCGCCTTATCAGCTTAACCTTGCACGGGATCGTAACTCGCCGGTTCATTCTACAAAAGGCACGCCATCACCCGTAAATGGGCTCTGACTACTTGTAGGCACACGGTTTCAGGATCTCTTTCACTCCCCTTCCGGGGTGCTTTTCACCTTTCCCTCACGGTACTGGTTCACTATCGGTCACTAGGGAGTATTTAGCCTTGGGAGATGGTCCTCCCTGCTTCCGACGGGGTTTCACGTGTCCCGCCGTACTCAGGATCCGTCTCGGAGAGACGATCATTTTGGCTACAGGGTTGTTACCTTCTCTGACGGGTCTTTCCAGACCGCTTCGCCTATGATCGTCTTTTCTTACTCCATGTGAGACGTCCTACAACCCCAAGAGGCAAGCCTCTTGGTTTGGGCTAATTCCGTTTCGCTCGCCGCTACTCAGGAAATCGCATTTGCTTTCTCTTCCTCTGGGTACTTAGATGTTTCAGTTCCCCAGGTCTGCCTCCTCATACCCTATGTATTCAGGTATGGGTACCATCCCATTACGGATGGTGGGTTCCCCCATTCGGATATCCCCGGATCAAAGCTTACTTACAGCTCCCCGAGGCATTTCGCTGTTCGTCGCGTCCTTCTTCGGCTCCTAGTGCCAAGGCATTCACCGTGCGCCCTTTCTAACTTAACCATTCGACAAATGATAAGCGGCGGATTACTTCGTTGACTGCGCTCTCTGCGTTGCTCATGTACACTTTAAACGTACATTCTGCTACTTGAGAACTTGCCACCTCGTACTCCTTGCTTCTAATTTGTCTCTTAAATCTATAAAGGTTGTTGAATTCTTGACGACTCAAGTTACTCTTGGTTACACAATGTGCAACCCAGTGAAATCTTGATGTCATTTCTAGTCATTATCCAGTTTTCAAAGAACCACTGACGAATGATAAGCGGCGGATTACTTCGTTGGCTGCGCTCTCTGCGTTGCTCATGTACACTTTAAACGTACATTCCGCTACTCGTGAGCTTGCCGCCTCGTACTCCTTGCTTCTAATTCGTCACTTAATTTAGAAATATATCAATTGAAAGAAGTAAATTCTTTCAAAACTGAACAAGGCAACTGACTTCAATTACAACTTGAACAGTCATCTAAGTTATACTTCTTGCAGCCTTGCATCGAGGAAGCTTACTTCGAAGCGTTGCTCGTAGACACAGATGCAAAAAGTAAATCAGAGAGTTTTGAGTTCTCTCAAAACTGAACAAAAAAGACCAAAGCGTACATACTCGAAGTATGCATCGACTAGAGTAAATACTCCATAGAAAGGAGGTGATCCAGCCGCACCTTCCGATACGGCTACCTTGTTACGACTTCACCCCAATCATCTGTCCCACCTTAGGCGGCTGGCTCCAAAAGGTTACCCCACCGACTTCGGGTGTTACAAACTCTCGTGGTGTGACGGGCGGTGTGTACAAGGCCCGGGAACGTATTCACCGCGGCATGCTGATCCGCGATTACTAGCGATTCCGGCTTCATGTAGGCGAGTTGCAGCCTACAATCCGAACTGAGAATGGTTTTATGGGATTGGCTCGACCTCGCGGTTTCGCTGCCCTTTGTACCATCCATTGTAGCACGTGTGTAGCCCAGGTCATAAGGGGCATGATGATTTGACGTCATCCCCACCTTCCTCCGGTTTGTCACCGGCAGTCACCTTAGAGTGCCCAACTAAATGCTGGCAACTAAGATCAAGGGTTGCGCTCGTTGCGGGACTTAACCCAACATCTCACGACACGAGCTGACGACAACCATGCACCACCTGTCACCTTGTCCCCCGAAGGGGAACGCTCTGTCTCCAGAGGTGTCAAGGGATGTCAAGACCTGGTAAGGTTCTTCGCGTTGCTTCGAATTAAACCACATGCTCCACCGCTTGTGCGGGCCCCCGTCAATTCCTTTGAGTTTCAGCCTTGCGGCCGTACTCCCCAGGCGGAGTGCTTAATGTGTTAACTTCGGCACTAAGGGCATCGAAACCCCTAACACCTAGCACTCATCGTTTACGGCGTGGACTACCAGGGTATCTAATCCTGTTTGCTCCCCACGCTTTCGCGCCTCAGCGTCAGTTACAGACCAGAGAGTCGCCTTCGCCACTGGTGTTCCTCCACATCTCTACGCATTTCACCGCTACACGTGGAATTCCACTCTCCTCTTCTGTACTCAAGTCTTCCAGTTTCCAATGACCCTCCACGGTTGAGCCGTGGGCTTTCACATCAGACTTAAAAGACCGCCTGCGCGCGCTTTACGCCCAATAATTCCGGACAACGCTTGCCACCTACGTATTACCGCGGCTGCTGGCACGTAGTTAGCCGTGGCTTTCTGGTTAGGTACCGTCAAGGTACCGCCCTATTCGAACGGTACTTGTTCTTCCCTAACAACAGAGCTTTACGACCCGAAGGCCTTCATCACTCACGCGGCGTTGCTCCGTCAGACTTTCGTCCATTGCGGAAGATTCCCTACTGCTGCCTCCCGTAGGAGTCTGGGCCGTGTCTCAGTCCCAGTGTGGCCGATCACCCTCTCAGGTCGGCTACGCATCGTCGCCTTGGTGAGCCGTTACCTCACCAACTAGCTAATGCGCCGCGGGCCCATCCCGTAGTGTTAGAATTCCCAACTTTTACAATCACGCCATGTGGTGTGATTGATTATCCGGTATTAGCTCCGGTTTCCCGAAGTTGTCCCAGTCTACAGGGCAGGTTGCCCACGTGTTACTCACCCGTCCGCCGCTAACCTTTCAAAAGCAAGCTCTTGAAAGGTCCGCTCGACTTGCATGTATTAGGCACGCCGCCAGCGTTCGTCCTGAGCCAGGATCAAACTCTCCAATAAAGTGTTTGATTAAGCTCATTGTCACAAACATGACGTTTTTAAAACATTGACGAGATATCATGTATCTCTTTATTTCGCTTGGCTTTTTGTTCAGTTTTCAAAGAACTTTTTTGTTGTTGTTAGCGACAGGAATTATATCTTACCATGCCAACAACTTCATTTCAACATCTTTTTTTGTAAATTAATTAGTCACTGTTATCAAAATCTTCAAATCAAGGCGACAATTAATAATTTAACATATAATATTTTTTCTTACAACACTTTTTTTAAAGAAATAAAAAAGTGAAATCATATGTTGTTTCAGTCGCGGTAATCAGAAGCGACAAGAAATAATATATCAAAACAAATAATAATAAGCAATAGTTTTTTAACTTTTTTCTTTATATTTTATATCAGTAAAACTACCTGTATGTATGACAGGTAGCTTTTACCCTCATTATCCTTTTACTAATTCCTCCTATAGTTATAACTTTCGTTCATACTATTCGAAATGAATTATCCTTACCCAAAAATACAATACTGATTTTTCCCCTTCGATGTTAAAGTCATACAAAGCTGTATCCGCCCGTCTCCTTTATTACTCCCCCACTCCAGTTCTTCTTTTTAGTGCATTTTAACTAAAACTTTTGGCTCGCACCATCTTTTGTTTACATTTTTCATCAATCCTTCACTATTTTTCTGAACCATTGACAACACTCATTAAGCCTCTTAGTCTTTTAAAACAAAAAAAAAACGATTCTTCTTATTAGAATCGTTTGGCCTAGAAATATAATACCCTTGTTTTAGAAGAGTAAGATCTCTACTCTTACCTTAGCCTAAAAAAACTTAACAAAATCAATCTATGGTTCGTTACTCTTGAAATCCTTCAAAACATCTAGCAATCTCATTCGTCACCTTTACACTTTTTCTCGTCACTGTATCAAACATCACGGATGTGACCGTAGCCTCTGAAACGTGTTCATCTCTTTGATTGAAGATGTTTTGTTTCATAACATAGCTTTTATTCCCTAATCGAATCGGGATTGTGATTACTTTAAGAGAGTCTCCCAACCTCACTTCTTTCAAATACAAAATATCGAGCCTGATTATAACTGTACCTATCGTCTGATTTTCATTAAATGTAAAACCAGCTTTTTCATACCAATCAGTACGACCTTTTTCTAAATAAGAGACATAAACACTATTATTCACATGACCTAATACATCTATATCACTTGGTTTTACTTCAATATTGGTTATTGTCTCCATGAAAGTTCACCTGCCTTAGTCCTCCAAAGATTTAGCTAGTTTTGACATTATCTTTTTGTAACTCTCCTCATTTGATGTCACCACATCAATGACTGTTGTTTTTCCTGATTCGAAAGCTTTTTCAATTGCTGGAGCCAAGTCTTCAGCTTTATCAATCTTTACACCATTACACCCAAAAGACCTAGCAATTTCACTAAAATTGTAATCAGGATAAGTCGAAGCGATTACACGATCTTCTTGAGCATTTTTCACCCAGCCTAGAGCTGAATTATTCAGTATTACAACGACGATAGGAAGGTCGTATTCAAGTGATGTCATCAAACCATTCATCGTCATTGGAAACCCACCATCACCGCAAATTGATAATACTTTCCGCGCAGGATAAACTAACTTTGTTGCTAGTGCAGCTGGAATTGAGTAACCCATACCTCCTGCAGATGCAGGTGAGATTAAACTTCCAGGGGCTTTTGTTTTTAAATAATGGATATTATAAACTCTATTTTCACCAGCATCTAACGTCACGATGGTATTCTCATCGATTACCGATTCAATTTCTTTTACAACTCTCTGTGGTAAGATTGGGGTTGCATTTGAGTACTGTTCTTCACATTCCATATACCCAATCTCTTTTTTTGAAATTTCAATTTTAGCAATTCTTTCTTGTACAACCTGTTGTTTTTCTAAGAAGTTACTTTTCACATAAGTGATCATTTGACTTAAAATATTTTTTGCATCACCGATTAATGGTTGGTCAACAGGAAATGTCCAACTCGCATTTTTAGGCTCAATATCGATTTGAATTATCGTTTGCCTACTTGGGTTAATCAGTTCAGGTGTAGCATTACAAGTATCAGTAGGAGCGAGTTTTGAACCAACTACTAAAAGAACATCAGCCTTAGATAAATGTTCATTTGCTACATCTTGTCCCCAGTTCCCCATTACACCAACAGCATTCGGATGCGTTTCGGCAATCGTACTTTTTCCTTGTGCTGTCGTCGTTACAGGAGCCCCTGTTAACTCTGCTAGTAATTGAAGTTCATAATACGCTTTGGCGTTATGGACTCCATTTCCAGCTATAATTATCGGTTTTTCAGCGTTCATGATTCTCTCACAGGCAATTGCAATATTTTTTTCTGTTTCGAAATGGTTCGGTTTTACTAGATACTTGCTTGTATGATAAATTTTGGGAGAACCTTCAGGTGTTACTTTCCCATTGATTGCATTACTATGGAAAATCAGTGCTGTCGGACCTTGATTTCCTGATAATGATTGTTTCGCAACGAGCTGTAGACTTTGGACAGCCTGTTCAGGTCCATAGGCAACTGTAACGTATTTCGTAATTCCATCCATTACTTTTTTTACGTCATATCCACCGTATTCTCCCGTCCCAACTTGATAAGATCCCTGGTGTGAATATGGATAGTTATCTGTCATATCAGTAAGAATGATCATCGGAGAACATCCTTGTAATGCTTCAAGAGCCCCCATTGCTCCATTTGTAATTGACCAGGCCCCCTGTGCAGTGAAAACCCCTGGTTTCCCTGTTAATCGTCCATAAATTTCTGCCATAATACTTGCGACTTGCTCATGTCGAATTAAAATTGGTTTTACCGACTTGCTATCATACAAGCCATCATATAACGTCCCCATATAACCACCAGGCATTCCAAAAACATAATCAATTTCCATTTCTTCAAGAACTTGTGTAATTGCCTGCATCGTACTATATTCTTTATCTAATGTTGTCATTGTTTTCTCTTCAAGCACCTTGTCCTTTTGTATCATGAGAACACCATCCTTTTTGTATTTTTTAGACGAACAGTTTAATAAATATAGTTACACTATGAGGTCCTTATGTAAAAAGCCACCTATGTCCGAGTGACTTTTTATAAAATTACAAAAAAATCTTTGAGAGAACCTCATCTAATCTGTTTGCGCAATTCTCTTTTTAAGATTTTTCCTGATGGATTTCGCGGGAGTGCCGACACAAATTCCACATCTTTAATACGCTGGAATTTTGCTAGCTTTTCATTACAGAATGAGAGTAAACTTTCAACTTCAATATTTTCTCCTTCTTTTAACACGACATATGCTTTTACTTGCTCCCCCCATTTTTCATGAGGAACCCCGATCACTGCAGCTTCTAACACTACTGGATGTGTGTAAATGACTTCTTCAATGTCTTTCGGGTATACATTCACACCACCACTAATGATCATGTCTTTTTTACGGTCAAGTAAAAAGTAGAAGCCTTCGTTATCCATTTTTCCCATATCACCAATGCGAAACCAACCTCCTGGTAGAAGGTTTTCTTCCATTGCTTCTGAACGTTTGTAGTAACCTTGGAATACGCCAGGACCACGAACAGCAAATTCTCCTTCTTCATCCACATCAACATCATGACCTTGTTCATCAACGAGACGTACATCAATGAAAGGATATTGTTGGCCTACACTCGCTGTTTTTCGAATAACATCTTCAGGAAGTAAACTTGTGCTAATTCCACTTTCTGTTGAACCAAAAAATTCGGTCAAATTACATTTGAACTTTTCAATAATTTCCGTTTTTGTCGTCGCAGATAGAGGTGCAGCTGCAGATACGAGCGTTTTCAAAGAGGAGAAATCGTATGTTTCAAAAGAAGGGGTGTTTAACATTAATCGATATTGTGTTGGTACGAAAAAAGCATGTGTGATTTGATGGTTCTGTATGGTTTTTAATGTCTCGTCTGAGCGAAAGTCTCTCGTAATCACTGCTTTACACCCGGCCATATTCGCCATAAACGTATAAAGATGTCCAACACTGTGGTACATCGGAACCGAAATAAGGATTGTATCATTCCTCGTCAATCCCCAGTCGAGTACACAAGCAAATGCACGATACATTAAATTACCATGTGTCAAAATAATCCCTTTCGGTAACGATGTCGTTCCTGATGAATACAACATCGCATTTATATCATCTGAAACCACTTCAACGAGCGGCGGTTGTGTAGACCCTAAGTTCATCAGTTGATCATATAATAGATAGGTCCGATTTTGATTAGAACCTACTAGAAAAGTTGAACGATGATCTATCATGGAAAGCATTGAGAGTACGTTTTCGTATGCTGGTAATTGCTGTTCTTCTACAAAAATAAATTTTGAATCAGAGGTATTAATTAATTGCGCCAAGTCTTTTCCTTCAACCATATAATTAATTGGAACTGCAACCGCTCCAATTGTAGAAAGCGCATACAAAATCTCCACCATTTCACTTCGATTTCTCATATATAAACTAACGTGATCACCTTTCGAGATTCCGCATTCTATTAACGAGTTTGCTAACGCATTCACCCGTTCGAACACTTCTTTAAACGTATAAGACTGATCGTAATAAACGATTGCAATATCATTCGGCTTATTTTTAGCATGAGTCGCTAAAGCAGTATGTAAACTACCAAAGTTCATATTACCCCTCCTCGTAAATTCCTTTTTCTTAATTAAGAATTCGATTTTGTTTGTAAAAAACCTTTTAATATATTTATTATTCTAAATATTCTATCTTAAAAACATATGAGTTTTTAAGTGTGAACACTTTATTTTAATATGAAAATATTCTACCTACAAACCATGCAAAGCCTTATTACTCTTTGTTAATGATTATAGGGCTGGTCATTCGTTTGCCAAGATACTATTTAGAATTCACTGTTTAGCTTTTTGCATTTCTTTCATCATATAAGCGCGTTTATGCCAACATCGGATGACTATAGAAACTTATGGTCATGAAATAGTATTACTTTTACGAAGCCGCTTAAACCATTTTAATAATTTGGTTGAACAAACAAATAGAACAAGGATGAACCTGTTCTAGTTAATTTTGTTTGAGATAATTTGATTAATTTTGCTAACATCCTGCTACCGATTTATCTTTAGTACTCTAAATCTAAATTCCAGTTATCTACGAAAGTAGCCTATATAAATATCTCTGTATGTGCTTTTTTGGTGATTCGCAATTGGATATTATGAAGGTCTTTAAAATTATCAAGGGGATTATTATTCTTTCAATGCTTTTTTAAAAACTTTCCTTGACCTTGTTTTCGGTAATTCCTCGATAAAAATAAATCTGTTCTGGAACTTTGTAATGCACTAGGTTTCTTTTACAAAAATAAATATACTCGTCTTCATTATAATTAGTATGTGAAACGACATATACAATTACTTTTTCTCCAAACACAGCATCTAGTTTGCCAATAACGGCACATTCAATTGTATCAGGGTGTGTATATAACAGCTCCTCAATTTCTCGAGGATATACATTATACCCACCTTTAATGATCATATCTTTTTTACGGTCTCCGATGTAAAGAGAGCCACCTTCATCCTTATATCCTAAATCACCCGGTAATGTCCAACCATCTATTATGGTATTATTTGTTTCTTCTTCCTTATTAAAATATCTTTTCATGACATTAGATCTCTAATGACTATTTCTCCGACTTCATTTTTCTTCAATTCCATAGTAGCCCCTTGAACGATAAGAGATAAAAGAGCTTGAACTTTTGCGAAAGCATGAAACAACGGAAGCCACACAATACTTTATCCACAAAGAAAATATAATTTATGCTTGCACAAGTTATAGCCATTCACTAAAATTAGCATGAGTAATCATAGCCCCTTTTGGTTGACTGACCCGTAGGCCAGATGTAGATAAAAGCTCATCATTTTACCTCAATTCCTAAATTTCCATAACTAATTGACCTACGACTATCTTTAACAGCTATTCGTTCAGGAAATTGCGTAATGGCTTTATCAAATAACTTTCCAATTGTGTTTTCTAACATAAGTAAACCTCTCAATCGTATAAATGTAATTAACATCAACACTCTATTAGTTAATTAGCACAAACTATAATTGAAGCGCTCTCAAATATAAATTTAGTTTGTAATCATTAATCAATCTCCTCTCTACTCACTCTATTCAAATAAGTAATTTAAAATAGCATTTATCTTTATGTTTATTTACATTGAAAAATAAATGAACCTTTTATTTATTTTTCTTTTGTAACTACTAATTTTTAAGTTAGATAATTATTCAATAATAGTTTCAACTATCGATAGGAATTACAAAGAGGCTAACTCAAACGGTCTTTCTCCTTGCATTTATATAAAACGCAATTTGAGTTCTTAGACACTTGTTTAGAGTTAACCTCTTCCACCATTATTCAATTTTGACTAAATGCTCTGATACCACCGTGCTGCCGCTTCTACTTCTTCTCGAGTTAATTGGTGTCCTCGATTGTCCCAATATAGCTCTACCTTTGCTTTGGCCTTTTCAAGTAAGGATTTTAATTCTTCTGATTCCGCTGGTGCACAGATCGGATCGTTTGTGCCTGCTGCAATAAATACAAGTTTTCCTGTTAAGTCAGGAAGGTCAATCCCTCTTCTCGGTACCATCGGATGATGAAGGATTGCCGCTTTTAATGCATTCTTGTAGTGGAATAACAAACTTGCTGCGATGTTTGCTCCGTTAGAGTACCCGATTGCAATTATATTTTCACGATCAAAATCGTATTTTTCTGCTGCTTCATCTAGAAACTCGTTTAATTCCTTAGTACGAAACACGAGATCCTCTTCATCAAAAATTCCTTCTGCTAAGCGTCGGAAAAATCGAGGCATTCCATTTTCTAGTACATTCCCACGTACACTCAAAATAGAAGCTTGCTCATCTATAATAGTTGCAAGAGGTAATAAGTCCTGTTCATTTCCTCCTGTTCCATGTAGCAATAATAACGTTGGTTTCAAACGATCTTTTCCTTGTTGAAAGATATGTTTCATATTTATAGCCCCTCTCTATTAGTTGTAACTAAAATCTCGAATTCAAGATACATTGCAATAATAATCTCTAACACATTTTTTACCTTATATATGCGAGAAACAGCCTACCAAATCATCTTCAGTTCCCTTTAATGTTACTATTGAGACCGAGAGTGTAACTTTTTTACACTGAAAAAAATATCTCGAATTAAAGACAATATTATCTCAACTTTTCTTTACTGTCAATCCATTACTATAGTTAGACTTCTTTTTATTGGTAATGATAAAATTTCTTTTTACATATATTTTTATAGTAGAAAATGAAATCAGCCTTACTAAACAATGCTATATTTTACAATTTATCAACACATTTAAAGTCAACAATCTTGACGGCATTCGTTCATCCGCTTTATTAAACCGTTTTTGCCGTTTCTTCTCATTTTTACGGGAATTCTGCTTTCCTTTCACGACGCTCCTTCTCTTGACAACGACGTCATGTAACATTAATATTCCCTATAGTATATAAATTCCTACTAGGTTCAAATGAAATGTATTTTTGAAGAAATACTCTTTTATTCTCATTTGGAGTATGATCACTTCAGATTATCTAGTATAGGGGAAGAGGGAAAAAATGCAAGGGGAAGAAAACCTAAACACTCCAAAACAAAGCCTTTCTGAAATTTTGGCTTTAACTGTAAAAACAGGAATTATAAAATCCAATCTCATAACGATGTTTGCAGGTTTGACACTGGCTTTATACACATATCAATATAGTCTACTTGATAAAGTTCCAGAAATCATATTTGCTTTAATTGGCTCGATTTTAATTATGGGAGCTGCAGGAGCCTTTAATAACTTATATGATCGTGATATCGATTCGATTATGGAGAGAACGAAAAACAGACCGACTGTAACAGGAGACATAAAGCCCAAAACTGTGTTATGGCTCGCTATTTTTATGTCAATTGCAGGAATTGTCACACTGGCACTAGCAACACCTCTAGCTGCATTCCTAGGATTTCTAGGACTGTTTTTTTATGTTGTTCCATATACAATGTGGAGTAAACGAAGAACCATATATAATACAGAGATTGGTAGTATTTCAGGAGCAATGCCACCTCTTATTGGATGGGCAGCCATTTATCCAGACATTACACATCCTGCTATTCTTGGACTTTTTGTTATAGCAGTAATATGGCAAATGCCTCATTTTTATGCAATCGCTATCCGTAAACACGCTGATTATAAAGCAGCGAATGTTCCGATGCTTCCTGTGGTTAAAGGGGTTAGAAGAACTTATATCCAAACGAATATTTATTTAGTCCTATTAATTGCCACAAGTTTTCTTTTAGGATCATTAAGCCTCGGACTGATGCTAGTTTCGCTTTTGTTAGGTATTCTATGGCTAGCGCTCAGTGTATATGGATACAAAAAAATGGACTCAGAAAAATGGGCAAAAGCATTATTCATCTTTTCGCTGTTTCATATGACGATCCTCTTTTCAACTGTCATTATCTATTCGCTTATTGGAATTATTTTCAAATTATAATAGCACAGCTGGTAACATCAGGAAAGTTAAACAAATAGCCCCGTTTCTTCGCTTTTGACGTAGAATTGGGGCTATTTAGCTTTCCCACTAATAACTGAATGTAATAAAATAGAAGAAAACTCTAAAGGTAACGAAACTACAAGTCAAGGCATTACCAAGATGGGTGGTGTTGATTTACATGTAATTGGATTGTCTGATCCATGCAGTAATGCAGCTTTTGCAGTTCCGCTACCATCGAAAAATCAAAAATGTTTTCTTAGTGTTCAAAGTTCCTATTAATTTTGTAAGTTCCTATACCATTTAGTAAGGTAGCCAATTGCGATACCGATTAGAGAAACTATTATCGCAAGGATTCCAGCTACTTCAGAAAGTGTACCAAGCTCAGCTATATTTTGAGGGACGAAAGCGACGATAAAACAGAGAAAAATAACTATTGCAGATAAAAAGATGATGTTTGAATTATTAAAGAATTGTTCTTGAATAATCCATATACATAAAAATTGATGTGAAATAACTGTTGTAAATAGTGCCATAACCCAAATCGTTAACATCAAGGAATCTAATCTTTCAAAAAAACCACCTGGGATTTCAATTTCTTTAGCTAATTCCATTGTAGGAAATGTTATTACATCAATTAAATCAAAACTTAAAACAGTATAAGCACTTATCGTTATCATAAAAAAAAATATAGAAGTAAAAATTGGAGCTATAGCTAAAGGTAACACTTTAAGGTTATCTTTTTTCATAAAGGACATAAATACAAAGAATAATGGGACCCCCCCATAAAATGGGAATGCACTAGGTAAGAGCCCATTAAAGATAGGTGAGATTCCTTCAGGTAATATGGGCATAATACTATAAAGATCCATGTTTCCTATATTTAAAAAAACTACCAGTACTAATACAGTTGCTATTATGGGCAAATATAATAAATGTAAGTGGATTATCCCTTCTACACCCTTTGTAACGGCATAGGTAGTCGTTAAAAGCATTACAGCAACTGTCAGCTCCGTAGGTGTATGCGGCAATAAATACATTTTAACTGAAAGGGCCAAAATCCGTAAAACAACTGCTAAAGCTAAAATAAAGTAACAAACTAAAATAATACTAAATATTTTCACTACCCATTTACTTATTCTTCCTTCTTTTAAATACTCTGTTAGAGTTTTTCCTTCAAAATGCCTTTGTAATGGAATATAGAGACTAACTAGAAGAAACAAAAATAAGCCATTCAAAGCTATTGAAAAAATACCGTCTGGTGTTCCAACTTCAATTGCTAAAGTCCTTGGCATAGTAAGAATAGCACTTCCAAAAACATAGGAAATATAAGATACATTTATTTCAATTGAATTCACTTGATATTTTTTATCTGTAAACATTTATATTCCACCACTGATATTTTTGGTTATTATATGTTTCCCACATTCAAAATATCCAAATACCACATAGGCACTGAGGAAAACAGCAAATTATTGTTAAAGTTCCACTTCATTTCCTTATGTTGTTATATTATTCTGCCTACTTATAAGACTCTTCTATTTTCTTCAATAATAGTTTCGGCTATATTTCATTCACCAAACCTGTAAGATTTAATAGCATTTTTATCATTCTTAACGCTTTCAATTGGATAGTTGAAAAAAACGACACCGATTTGTTCTTCTTTTATAAATCCACAATACGTATGAAACCTCATCGTTGTACCTCCATGATGAAAGAATGGAAATTTAGACCATTTCTTTTGGTTCAATGAACCACCCTACCCCACCTGAGAATTTTTTATGACCAAAACGATTTATCCGTTCACCCAAGCTTGCGACCTGTTCCAAAGGTCTCCCTTACACAATATTCTTTTTCACTTTTCCCATTTCGTGCTTTCATACTAGCTCTTACGGTAAATCCACTAATTAATTGAATAGAGATGAACATTTCGTTTAAAAATATAATAAAAATGGAAGGTGATACTAGGTGAAGGACGTTTCTCTACAAGTGGAAAAAATGAGTTGTGGAAATTGTTTATCAACAATTGAAAAAGCTTTAAAAAGCATTGATGGGGTTCACCAAGCTACAGGAAGTCTTGAAAATAAAACCATCAATGTTCAATACGACGAAACAAAAGCAAAAGTTTCTGATCTAACCCATGCCATAGAAAATGCTGGTTATATCGTAATCTAATTACTTCCCTTTCACTAAGACAAAGCAGTATTATGAACTTTTGTACTTTTGGTACTGTTAGAAAAAAACTACTCGATTGTTTTTAAGTAAAAAAAAGAATTTTTATTTAGCAAATAATCGCATTGGCCTTCGTTTCCCGATGCGATTTTAAATGATCGAACAATTGCATTTTGTAGTTTTTCTGCTAAGAAACTGCTTGCCACAAGTCACTCTAGGCATTTACCATAATTTGTATTTATTAAGTATACGAATATGAAATGGAAAAATTTCACTCACGTTTAAACTCCTTTCCACTCAACCTCTACTTCAATGCATCGCTCCCCAAAAAAGAGACAAAAATCTCAGTGATTTTCATCTCTTTTCGCATAAATAATAAATTTATTCTCTTTATTTAAAGTTGTAACATTAACCTAATATTATTAGGGTTTAATTACGCATGAAAGTTTGTGCCGTCTGTTGTTTCTTTAATGACGCCTGCACGAATGACAAAGTCACCGAAGTGCTCGCCTTCCTCGCGTTCTTTTGCATAACGAGGAAGTAATACACCAAGTTCCTTTAATATTTCTTGTTCGCCGATATTTTCACGGTACATTTTACTCAACCTACTACCGTCAAAAGCCGCCCCAAGATACATATTATATTTGCCTGGAGCTTTACCAATGAAGCCAATTTCACCAAGTGCATGTCGTGCACAACCATTCGGACATCCCGTCATCCGGATTGTAATTTCTTCATTTCGCAATCCATTTTCCTCAACAATTGCTTCAATTTTATCAATAAGTACAGGCAAATAGCGTTCAGCTTCAGCCATGGCTAAACCGCACGTTGGTAAACTAACACATGCTAATGAACTACGACGAAGTGCAGAATAGTGTTTACCATCAGTTAAACCGTATTGTTCAATGAGTTCAGTCACTTTTTTCTTTTTCTGACTCGTAACATTGGCAATGACGAGGTTTTGATTGGCTGTTAGACGAAAATCTCCTGAGTGAATTTTAGCAATTTCACGTAAGCCCGTCATTAATTTGTACTCTTCTAAATCTGTAATACGGCCACCTTCAACAAATAATGTAAAGTGCCATCTTCCTTTTACACCTTTCACCCAACCATAACGGTCCCCATTATGGTCGAAATGATAAGGCTTCTCTTCTTCTAAGCTCCAACCGAGACGATTCTCAAGTTCATCCTTAACCGTTCCTAGTCCTAGTCGATCAACCGTGTATTTAAACCTGGCATTTTTACGTTCCGAACGGTTCCCATAGTCACGTTGAATCGTAATGATTTTTTCAGCAACATCATATATTTGCTCTGGTTTACAGAAACCGATCACTTTAGCGAGCTGCGGATACGTTTCTTTATCTCCATGACTCATCCCCATTCCACCGCCGATCGCTACGTTAAAACCGATGAGCTTACCATCTTCAACAATTGCAATGTAGCCAAGATCTTGTGAGAAAACATCAATATCATTCGATGGTGGAACAGCGATACCAATCTTAAACTTTCGTGGTAAATAAAGCGGTCCGTACATCGGTTCAATCTCTTCATCCACATCTGGAGTACTTGCTATTTTTTCTTCATCTAACCAAAGTTCATGATACGCTCGTGTACGTGGTAGTAAATCATCGCTAAGCTGCTTCGACCATTTAAATACTTCTGCATGAATCTCAGATTGATCTGGGTTCGGGTTGCACATAACGTTTCGATTTACATCCCCACAGGCCGCAATGGTATCTAGAAGGGACGCATGAATGTCTTGAATTGTTTTTTTCATATTCCATTTTAAAATTCCGTGCATTTGAAACGCCTGACGTGTTGTCAATTTTAGTGTCCCGTTCCCGTACTTTTGTGCAAGTTCATCCATCACAAGCCATTGTTCTGGTGTAGAAACACCTCCTGGAGTACGTACACGTAACATAAACTGATAGGCAGGCTCAAGCTTTTGCTTCTGACGCTCATTCCGTAGATCACGATCGTCTTGTAAGTAACTGCCGTGGAATTTCATCAGGCGGTTATCATCATCAGAAATTCCCGAAGTGATTCGATCCAACATTGTTTCTCTCAGCGTGCCGCGCAAATAATCACTTTCTTCTTTAATACGCTCGACATCACTAGGCGGGCCTTCTGGTGCTTTTAATAAGGTCTTGTTCACCATGTTATAAAACTCCTTTCAAACGATACTCAATATACATCGCGTTGATAGCGTTTTTGTTGTTGCAAGTCTGCTAAGTAGGCTTCCGATTGTTCGCGGTTCATGCCGCCTTCTTTTTCAACAATTTCAAGAAGGGTATTATGGACATCATGTGCCATATATTTCTCATCTCCACAAATGTAGACGACTGCACCTTCTTGAAGCCAATTGAATAATTCCGTACTATTCTCAAGCATTCGATGCTGCACATACACTTTTTCCGCTGTATCACGTGAAAATGCAACGTCCATCTTCGTAAGAACACCATCTTTTAACCATTTTTGCCATTCTGTTTGATAAAGGAAATCAGTGACGAAATGTTGATCTCCGAAGAACATCCACGACTTTCCTTCTGCACCCAATTCTTCCCGTTCTTGCATAAAAGCACGGAACGGAGCAACGCCAGTACCTGGTCCAACCATAATAATTGGTGTTTCGGGATTTTCAGGCAACTTAAAGTTTTGGTTGTTTTGAACAAAAACAGGTATAGTGTCCCCTGGTTCAAGACGTTCTGCACATAAAATTGAACAAACACCATTTCGTTCGCGGCCGTGCGCTTCATATCGGACCGCACCGATTGTTAAATGGACTTCATCAGGATTTGCTGATAAACTACTTGCAATCGAATAAAGACGAGGTGGCATTTTTCTAAGGACAGAAACAAACTCTTGTGCTGAATTACCCCACTGACCAAAGTCGCGGACTAAATCTAATAAATCACGACCCTTTATATACTCTTTAAGTTTTTCTGTATTACCTGACAAGAAAAGTTCTTGTAGTTCCACGCTCGTTGAAAGTTTCGCCACTTGCTCAAGAACTGGTTTAGTGACCACCGTAATTTCAAAGTGGGATAATAAGGCTTCTTTAAGCGAAAGAACATCACCTTGCTTATTAATCGTTACCTTTTCATTTGGATCGAATTGTATTTCTTCAAGAAGTAAACCGACTAACTCAGGATCATTTTCTGGATATATACCTAAACTATCCCCTGGTTCATATGAAAGACCTGACCCTTCTAGTGAAATCTCAAGATGACGTGTTTCTTTGTTGGAGCCTCGCCCGTTTAAATTTAGATTTTCAAGTACTTCAGCTTTAAACGGATTCGTTCGAGAAAATTCAGAAGGGCTAGTTTGTGGTGTATCAACTGGAGTAGGAGTCGCAGCACCGCCCCCTTGAACTGCACTTAAACCTCCAATGACACCTTCAAGCCATTCTGCTGCTGGCTCATCAAAGTCCAGATCACAGTCCACACGTGGATAAACCCTAGTACCACCTAACGCTTCTAGCTTCTGGTCAAACTCCTTACCTGTTTGACAGAAAAATTCATAGGAGCTATCCCCAAGTGATAATACCGAAAAGCGAAGATCATCGAGCTTAGGTGCGCGTCTTCCGTGAAGAAACTCATGAAATGACAACGCATTATCAGGTGGCTCCCCTTCGCCATGTGTGCTTACCACAATCAGAAGATTTTCTATCTTTTTCAATTGGTTTGGTTTAAATTCACTCATCGACGAAACGGTAATTTGAAATCCTTTTTCCTTTAAGGTCTTGCCAGCATCTTCTGCAAGACTTTGTGCATTTCCAGTCTGTGACCCATAAAGAATGGTCACCTCTTTTGAAATGGCTATTTGAATGGGAGTATTACTAAGTGGCGATACTTCAGTTGGCTGCGTTTCTATTGTAGTAGAAGCAGTTCCAACCGTTTGAGATGCCGCTAAATAACCACATAACCATACTTTTTGCGTTTCAGTTAAAGTTGGTAGTAGACGATTGAGGAGCTCTACTTGCTCCTGATTAAACGGACTGTTCATTACTTGAAATTGCAACAAAATCCACCTCACAAAGAATAAAACTAAATAAATGATTAACTTTATCGTACTATATTATCCCTATAAGTCAAATTGGTTTTTATTATTTTAATCATTTAAAATACTTATGATAGATTTATAATTCGCTTTTTTTAGACAAAATATGTTATTGAATAAGCGAGTTTTACACTAGCAAAATAAGGAGAATTGACGCGATTAGACTACAATTTCATTATTAGTTGATGGCATCCCCCTTTAATTTTTAATTCAAAAAAACTAAAATAAAGAAGTACATTTGAAACATTTTTATTGTCGTCTTTGGTTTACAATGTTACATTCAATTGGAGAATGCAAAGTTAAATAAAGCAGAATGTGAAGGTGAGTTACATGATTGAAGTAAAAAATTCGAATATTAGTGATGGAGAATTCAATAGAGGGGTTTTCGCAACCCAAGATATTAAAAAAGGACAACTTTTCCATGAAGCACCCGTCGTTCCTGTCCCGAATGAACAGCATGAATTTTTGGATAAGACAATACTTGGTGATTACGTGTATGAATATGGGATCAACCACACAGCCATCGTCTTAGGTTACGGAATGTTATTTAACCATTCGTATGAACCGAATGCAACCTATGATATTAATTTTGACAACCATACATTCGACTATTACGCTTATAAAGATATTAAAAAAGGAGAAGAGATTTTTATTAACTACAATGGTGAAGTTGATAACGACGATCCACTTTGGTTTAATAAAGAATAAGGTAAATTCTTTTTAATTCAAAATATGAAACAGGTGCCTTCTCTTCCTTTATAGAAAGGCGCCTGTTTGTTTCTGTTTTACACTACCACTAGTTAAGCATTTAATCCAAATTTTGTATAATACATATATACTACAAAAAAGGGGTGTAGATTCACTATGCGTACTAGTGGAAAGTCCCGCTTGTTAAATCATCTCAAACAAAACGTTGGAAAAGGCGTAACCCGTGATGAATTAAGTGAAATTGCTAGAGTTCATGACTGGCAACGTACGATTCGCACACTTAGAAAAGATGATGGCTGGGATATTGAAACGTTAAAGGATGGGTATCGATTAAATTCTCTCACACCACAAGAAACTGAAACAAAAAGACAACCAATAAATGACAAGTTAAGATATGCTGTCCTCCAACGAGACAATTCGACATGCCAACGATGCGGAAGGGGCGTAAAAGATGGTATAAAGTTGCATATCGATCATAAAACTCCTGTGGATATGGGTGGAAAATCGAGCCTCGAAAATCTTTGGACACTATGTGAACAATGTAACTTAGGGAAGAAAAATTTGTTTTCCGATGAGGATGATGAGAAAATGAAAATTGTCCTTTCTCAACCTAGTGGTTATCAGAAGTTAAAAGTATACATTGAACTTAATCCTAATAAAGTTCTCGAACCTGAAAAATTACAAATCATTAGTAATATTAGAGACTGGCCCCGAACATTACGTGACATTCGAGTGAAACATTCAATGAATATCGAATGGCTTCAACCAAACCGTGACTTTCCGAATGGTGCCTATGTTTATCGTCTAGAAGGGGAGTAGACGATTTATCTACTCTCTACAACTTCATGTGACGGATTAATGGAAAAGTTTATCTTTTTTTCCATCCTCCATTAATTCCTCGAAGTCTCGAAGTGGCGGGATAACTGCCAGGTGTTTCGTATAAGGTGGATAATTCCATCTCGTTCAACAGGTTACCCATCGTTATTGTAGTTTTCCTTATTTTTTCTCACTCTTATTGCTTTTTTTACTTTCTTTACTTGGTGTAAATTCTATTCCAAATTCTGCATCAATTGCATTATTTGTTACTTCAAGATGCGGTTGTTTTCGATTATTCTTACGATTATTCATCCCATTTCCTCCATTTTCACTAGAAATTTTTTATATTACTTTTGTATAAAATCTATTCTCTCCCAGATTAAGACTTCTATGACCTCGGTTTAAATGTTTACCAACATAACCAAATCCAAAACAAAAAGCAGCCACTCGATAAATGGCTACTTTTATAAAAATTTAATCCGACCAGCATTCTATACCCATTGCTTCGGATATTAGCGATTTTTAAAAAGATTATTATATGCGACAGAAATAGCAATTAAAATTATTGCACTAATAAGTATCGTTAACAGGAACCCCCAACCTGCCTCTGTATTTATCGCAACAATCGCACTTGCCGCTGCAGGAGGGTGAAGCATCTTGGAAACTACCATTAAAAATAAAACGACTGCAAGTGTAATTTCAATTTTTAAATGAGTTCTTCCAAAGATATCCCATATCGATAAAGCGACGATTGTTGAAATAAAATGGCCACCTAAAATATGACGCGGTTGAGAAAACGGCCCTGCATGAGCGGCAAAAACAAGCAAGCAACTTGCCCCCATTGGTCCAAGTACCATCGGAAATCCGATTGTAACAGCCATAACACTAATAACCAGCATTGCTATGAGTCCACCCGTTGCGGAAATAAGATTTTCTTTTATTTGTACAGACGGCTCGCTTTTCCTTTCACCTTTCATTTTAGTAAAATATGAACTTAGTAATGTATTGAATTGATGATTATTTTCTTTGTTAAGTTCCTTTTGAATATCCATTACATTTCCCCTTATATTTTTAAATGCAAGAAGGTTGGAAGATATTCTTCCATAAAAAATATTGTAAAGGAAATCAAGTGAAAATTGAAGTATTTTCTGACAATTTAGTTAACAAATTTGACACAACTTTGAAAAATAGCCTCTCCACCCCTCGTATGAATGATGGAAACTATTAGTAGACGTCGTATTCAGTAATAGTATAGTCACTATTCAGTTCTCTTCATGTCAAATTTTTAAGTAATGAATATTCGTTTGGGCGCCTAATTTTTATTAGGATAAGCTCTTTTACAAACTCACCTCAATAAAATAGAAATATCTTGAGGAGGTGAAAAGATGTATACAACTTCATATCAAGGTATATACCCATTTATTTCAGCGGATCAAAGGTCCAATTTTTATTATAACCAAACCTACTACTGGCCGGACTTTTCTGCTTATCCCCCCTCCAACGGATTTTATCAAGGTTTTAATTTTAAACAAGGTAATTTTGGTTCATTCCAACCAAGCCTAAATCATGGACCTTCTAGTTATTACCAACCAGAGTTACAAGGTTGGTATGAGGGATATCAAGGGCAACATATTCAACAACAGAAAGCCAATCATGTGACAAAGAAACACCAAAAAAGCAACTCTCCAATCAAGCACCATGATTATCATTGGAATCATGGATACCCATTTGGACAAGGATCTGGATTGTTCCCTGATTATTATAATTCAACTTACTAAATATACCTTCTCATCCTACTTTAGAATTTTATGTAACCAAAAAGCCAGACAGTATTAATTACTTGTCTGGCCTTTTGATCCTATTTATTTTTTTGTGATAAAGTGAAACTTCATTCAGTGGGTGTTTTCTTTCTTCCCCCACTGAATGTTAGTTGAACCAATCGCGTTGTTACTAGCACTGATCTCCCCCATAGTCTTTCTTGTTCCCTCTGAGTCTTGAAGTGGGAGTCTTAGCGACAATTAAACGGGATAAAATTTCTTACTCAGTAGCAAATGTCTCACTATGTAATATCTGAAGTTCGAGCATTTTGATTATCATGAGAAACACCCATACAAAAAAATTATGGTTGAAAATAAAAAGCTCAAATATAACCCAACGTGCACATTTACTTCCTTACAATATATATTTAAGATATAAACATAGTGATTATTCTTCCTCGTTAAAAAGGTAGTGTCAATAAGTTTGTGTAAAAATCAATAGGGTACTTCCTCAGGTCTTAGGGGAGGGAGTTTCTGGTATGGCCCCCTCGGGGGCCATACCAGAAAAAATTTCCACATCCCTATTCGCGCTCGGTTCCGTATCGCTGTTTGAACATCTCCTGCAAAGTAGAGTAGGCATTACTAAAGCCTCTTAACTTTCTTTCTGCCCAGCGTTGATTATAGTCCATCGATTGAAGATAAACGATTTTTTCAGCCGCTTTTTCAGTGGGGAGACTGTTCATGGTTTTGGTGCGTTTCTTGATCTCCTTGATCGTTCGCTCGATGATATTTGTCGTGTAAATCATCGGTTGAATGGAGGAGGGCTAGGTTAAAAAGGTCAGCAGAACATCAAGGTCTTGTTCCCAGCTTTTAACGACTTTTGGATATTTTTTTTGCCATGTGTCCTTGAAAGCACGGAACTTTCCCTTGGCTTCCTCTTGAGTATTGGCTTTATAAATAGGTTTAAGATCTTCAGCTACAGCGGACTGATCCTTCTTTCTGACGGCATTGAGAGCATTACGAACCTTATGAACAACACAGCGCTGGACATCCGCTTTTGGATAAACGGCTTTCATAGCTTCCTCAAGACCTGGAAGCCCGTCGAATACACCTAGAAGAACTTCTTCAAGGCCACGGTGATAAAGGTCGTTAAGAATCGTCTTCCAACCTAGCGCACTTTCTTGGCCATCAACATAGAAACCCAGAATTTCTCTGAAGCCATCTTCCGTGACGCCGACAACGAGATAGACGACTTCATTAGCAACATCATCACGACGCAGTTTGAGATAAGTACCATCTAAATAAAGGACAGAGTAGCGCTTTTTCAGTGGACGTTGTTGCCAAGACTCAATATCCTCTGCCACGACGTTGGTGATTTGACTAATCGTTGCAGCCGAGTAAGAATGACCTAAAATACGCTCAATAAACTGACCAATTTCACGAGTGCTTACACCTTTTTGATACATTGTGATAATGGTTTCACCAAGCCACTGCTCACGTCGTTGATAAGGAGAAAAGATCTCTGTTTGAAAGGCATTTTCACGATCGCGAGGCACTTGTAGATCTTCTAACCTTCCATACTTGGTATCTAGTTGCCTTTGATAGAAGCCGTTCTTCTGGTTTTTTAACTCTGGATGTTCATGTTCAAAAAAACTATTCATTTCTTCTTTCATCATAGTCTCAAGTTTTTCTTTCACAAACTCACGAACCATAGAATCTAATTGATTTTCAAGTGTGTTTTGTCCTATACTAGTACTCATAGGTAGGGCATCTCCTCTCAGTTGGTTTAGCGGTTAACTAGAGGGTACCCTACCTCTTTTTTTGTTTCAAATCATTTACACAAACTATTGTACGCCATCGTTAAAAATAACTTTATAGGCAATCGGTTGTAAATTCACTTTTTTTAAAAAATCTTCGCCCCTTAGTTTGTAGATTTCACCTGTCCCTGTTTCAACATCAAAATCATAAACTCTAACGATTTCAACTTCTTCTTTATATTCTTCGAAAAATACTTTTTCATTTTCTGTCAAATAAAACGGCGTTTCTTTCGGCCCCGTCGTTGTTTTTACTTCTAAGAATTTCGGTTTCCCCGAACTGTCATACGATAAAATATCATAGCCCGCACCATCGCCTTCTTCTATGGAAACATGGATAATTTTTTCAGCGAGATCTGAGCTAAGCTGTTCTTTTTCTAATTTCAGAACAAACTTTTCTCCTTTATACCCAATCTCCTTATTTCTCATATTTAGCTCATCAAAATTGATTTTTCGTGCTTGATACCTTCGCTTCTTTTCTTTCCGCGTTTGGATTTCTTGCCTTTCTTTTTCATACTGTTCAAATTTAGGTAACGACCTTGATCTTAAAATTCCTTTTTTTTCTTCTCGTCGATACTCACAATATTTTAGCAATTCGTTGTTTTCTCGATGGGAAATCATATTTCTTACTTTTTGCTCAAATTTCGTATCATTACGACTTTTATTGATTTTATCATCGTTGCCATCAGGTTTCATCTCTACTATTAGGGCTTCTTTTAGCTCGGTTGTTGTCATTTCCCCTGCTTCTTCTAAGATTTTGATCGCTACAGCAAGAATTTCACTTTCGGTATAGTTACTCATTCATACTCCTCCCTTTATTTCACACTTTTTTGATGTAAAAAAAGTAGAGACAAAACGGCTCTACTTTTTAATAGTTGGTTATCAATATATGTTCTACTTTTCGATCATTACGGTCCATAAAACTAACACTATATTCTTTATTAAAGCCAATAATATTGATTCCTGGTTGATTGTACAGATTATAAATGAAGTCGGTATTTTTAATGATCAACATGAAGCGACATTGGCATTCATTTAATAAATAATTCGCAAGGCGTTCTTGATCGCTACTTGCAAACGAATGATTCGCATACGTTGAAAAATCACTATCATATGGAGGATCTAAAAAGATAAAATCCTCTTCATGAATCGGTATTTCTTGTAAAAACTCTGCAAAGTCGGCATTATAGAAACTCGTATTTCTTAAAATTTCTTGAAGTTCCTCATTCCATAAATAATCTATTTTATGATTAAAAGCTTTACTGTTATACGACGTTCCACCATAAGGAACATTAAATCCACCGCTTTGATTATATCGAAACATCGAAGAATAACAAAATTCTCGCAAGTAGAAAAATAACGCAATATGCAGTTCTTGATTAAGTTTATACTTTACTCTTTCATTATAAAGATATCGATAATACGTATAGACACTCGCTCTAATACTCGCTTCAAAGTTTTTCCGATAATCTTCTTCAGGTAAATCGCCTTTTTTTAACTCATTATTCTTCGTGTTCCCGAACTTGGATATGATCGATTTCTTTAACTCTTTCATCAATCTTTCAAAGTTGATATTCATACTGTTTTGTAGGCCTAGCGTTATTTCAGTTCGTTTATCTTCAATAAATTTGTCAATGATCTGTTTCAATTCATCTTTGTCGATTTCGTCACTCTTATACTGCTGATAGTAACGACGTAGCGATTCATAATAATCATTGGACAGCATGCCAAAGAAACTCCAAACATTCCATATGTCCTGTAAATATTTTTGAAACTCTTCATTTTTGTCTCTTATGAGCGTGTACAATGAAATCAATTCAGTTGAAAAGTCATTGACGTACGCTTGATTGTACTTTTCTCGATTGATGGAGAGAAAACATGCTCCCCCCCCTAAAAAAGGTTCTATATAATTATTCATTGCCTGAGGCATATATTGATGGATGATTTCCAGTTCGGCTGACTTGCCCCCTGGCCACTTCACAAACGGCTTTACCAAATTAAACTTCCTCCTGCTAGTAATCTAGATTATAGTATATCATTTTTAAAATTAATGAGCCTCGTCGATTACTTCCACCTAATCAAAGCGCTGATAAGGTTATGAACAACATCTGCTTGAACACTGGCTGCAACCCATCCTGCTTAATATGAAAAACAAGTAGCACCATAACTGATGCTACTTGTTAATCAGGAAATAAACTACCATCCTGCTTGACTTCCGAATAGATATATTATCTATATAATTAAGCTCCTAAAATGTTCTGAATAAACATACGGATCACATCGGCCCCGCCAATAAACGTCCCTAATGCACTTCCGAGGTTCGTCAAAACAACAACCAATAGAATACGAGTTACCATATTACTCCAAAACCCTTTAACCGTGAAAACATCTTCGGACAGGTTTTCAAAGTCCTCCACTTTCGGTTTACGAATGTAGGCTTCCACAAAGCCCGCAAACCATCCAGCAGCAAGTAGTGGATTTAAAGAACTTAACGGTGCTACAACAAAAGCCGTCAGTATACTCAGCGGATGTCCAAAAGCAATTGCAGCTCCAAGCGCTGCAAAAGCTCCATTCCAGAGGATCCAGCTCGTCGTTAAATCCATACCAACTGAAGGGTTCATATAAAATGTATATCCGATAATACTTAGAATGAGGATCGGGATTATCCAAGCAATGACTTTGGGTGCTTTTGATTTCGGTGGAAGCTTTGAAATTGCACCTAAGTCCTGCTCTTTATAAAGTTCTTTTTTTATTCCTGGAACGTGCGCTGCACCTAGAACAGCTACCACCTTGTCTCCTGGAGCATCTTTAATTTTTTTGGCTAAAAATTGATCACGCTCATCGATTAACGGGACCTTTAATTTCGGAAATGCAACCGTAAACTCATGAAGCATCGAGTCGAGCATGTCCTGCGATTTCATTTTTTCCAAATCCGCTTCCGAAATGTCTTCTTTATTGAAGATACTACCAAAAATCTCCATAAGAAGCTTCGCTTTTCCCATAAAGCCGATATTATGCCAAATTCGAGCAAATGTGATTTGGATATTCCGATCTGCTAATACCAGGTCCGCATCGACTTCTTTTGCAGACTCAATTCCTTGAATCATTTCTTGTCCAGGCTTAATACCAAACTGCTTGGCCATCCTTTTTTGAAAAGAAGAAATGACCAAATTCATTAAAAGAAGGGTAGCTTTTTTTTCCTTAATGACTTTGAAAATATTCATATCTTTCCATTTATTACTATCCATAATGGACTGATAGCGTTGCTCATCGAGTTCAACACATACAGAATTTGGTCGCTCAGCTTCGATTACTTCTTTCACTTGCTCTGCACTTTGTTTTGAAACATGAGCGGTCCCGATAAGGATGAGTTCCTTTCCATCTAAGTTTATCCTCGTAATGTTTTGCTCCGACATAAAGTACCTACCTTCTAGAGTTCTTTTTCACGAAATAAGCTAAAATCAACTAATTATACAATATCCATTATGGCAAATAAACAAAATAACTACAATAAATACTTCTTATATATGGTAAGAAATCCGTCTTTTTTGGTAAGCAGGACTTGAGCAAAATTTCTTCTTCACGTGCTTTATTCCAATACTATAACATCACTATAGCCAACTACTGGAAATAATGAAATTCCTCCGCTCATTAATGTTCGTTTTCCCTATTTCTGTTATTTTAATGTTCTTTCTCTTTAGATTTCATTTCTTCCTCATACTGGTAATGTAGTGTTCTATCTTTCGCTTTAACGCTCATTTCTTCCTCATACTGGTAATGTAGTGTTCTATCTTTCGCTTTAGCGCTTATTTCTTCCTCATACTGGTAATATAGTGTTCTATCTTTCGCTTTAGCGCTCATTTCTTCCTCATACTGGTAATATAGTGTTCTATCTTTCACTTTAGCGCTCATTTCTCCCTCATACTGGTAATATAGTGTTCTATCTTTCGCTTTAGCGCTCACTTCTTCCTAATTATGGTAATACCTAGCTATATCTTTAACTGTAGCGATCAACTTTCTCGGTCTCTAAACTTCCTACACTTTAACGAAGAAAAAAATCGCACTCACCCTCTTTTATTGAGCTCATGCGATTTTTTTCAAGCCGATTTTGATTTTTTATTTTACAATAACTCGGCGTTTTCTAAAATGCTTTTTAACTCTTGTTTTTTCTGTTCGCTTAACGGTCTTGCAGGTGGTAAGACATACGTTGAGATATCGTGTCCTCTCATTTTCATCGCTTCTTTGATCACATTTACAAAAGGAGAATCAAGCTTGTACATTAATGGTATGTACGCTAATCGCTGGTGAAGTTTCACGGCTAGTTTTATATCGTTGCTTTGAAAAGCATGGTATATCCCAACGGTTAACTCAGGGGCAAAGTTTCCACTCGCTGATATGACACCATCACCACCTAAGGATAGTGTATTGAATAAATGATCGTCAAACCCACATAAAACACTAAAATGCGGATGTTTTCCTTTAACTTTAATGATCAATTCTCGAATATGCCCTGCTGTATCAACTGTATCTTTAATTCCAACGACATGTGGGTAGTGATCAACTAATTTCAGGACAAAATCTGGTGATAAGTCTTGCCCTGTTAATCCAGGGAAATTATATAATAGGATAGGTAGATCCACATTTTCAGCAATTTCCGCATAATGCTGATATAGGTGTTCTTCGGATAAGGGCCAATAATACGGATTAATGACAACAACACCATCTGCTCCAACCTTCTTACTATGAAGGCTCAACTCAATTACTTCTTTTGTGCTCGTACTTCCAGTCCCTATTAGAACTGGAACGCGTCCTTTTACATAATCCACTGCAAATTGTGCAACCTCTTTGCGCTCTACAACTGACATCTGGCTAAATTCTCCACCCGTACCTAGAAAAAACAGTCCATCAACTTGTGATTCAATTAAAAAATCAATGAGCTTCCCCGTACTTTTTTGATCCAGCTTTCCTTCATTTGTAAAAACAGTTGATACTGGCGGAATGACTCCTTTAATACGAACAGCATTATTCATTTTTTCTCTCCCTTCACTTTTAATTATAATTAACTACAAACAATATGAACTGGGTTCATGATACCCAATTTCAACTTTTATATCCATCCATTACTCGCCTTCTTTAACGACAAATAACGCACCTACTTCATGTAGTGTGCGTTTTGTTGAAGTGGATTATTAAACCATTTTCGATCATTTTTGTACAGATCACGACGTAAACATACCGTTACCTTACATTTGCTTTTTTACTCAATTGATCTACTACTTCCATACCAATCCGAATGGATGCAGTTGCCGCTGGAGAAGGAGCGTTACAAACATGCACGCATTTTTTCCCTATAATAATATGAAAGTCATCCACTAAGCTACCATCTGGTTTCAAAGCTTGAGCTCTCACACCAGATGGTGCTACAACAAGATCTCTTTCTTGAATTTCGGGTATTAACTGTTGTAAAGTTTTTACAAATTTTGCTTTATTTAAAGAACGAATGACTTCTTCAAAACCTTCCTTCATATGCTTATTAGCTAATTTCCAAAATCCACGGTACGCTAAGACCTCAATCATATCTTTTACATTTATATCCTTTTTAAAGTAGCCTTCCCGTTTTAAACTTAGAACAGCATTTGGGCCAGCTTCTACAGATCCATCTATCATTCTCGTAAAATGTACACCCAAAAAAGGAAACTTCGGATTTGGTACAGGATAAATCAAATTTTTAACAAGATGTCGCTTTTCAGACTTTAATTGATAATATTCTCCTCTAAACGGGACAATCTTCATATCTGTAATATATCCTGCCAACTTCGCGATCCGATCGCTATGTAAACCAGCACAATTGATTAATAACTTTGAATGAAATGTACCTTTCGTTGTTTCAATCACAACGTCATCATCTGATTCCACAATATTTTCAACGAAAGTATTTAAACGTAACTCCCCACCCGATGCTACCATCAGTTCAGCGAATTTTTCACTGATTTGTTTATAATTTACAATGCCCGCCATCGGAACGTGTATAGCAGCTACCCCATTAACATGTGGTTCAATTTCCTTTAATTGACCAGCACTAATTTTATTGATATTTAATTCATTTTGTAGTCCTCGTTGATACAGTTGTTCTAAAAGTGGTAATTCCTCTTTTTTGGTAGCCACGATGACTTTTCCACATATTTCATGGTCAATTTGATATTCGTTACAAAATTGATTCATTAAATGACTACCTTCACGTGCAAACCTTGCTTTGTAACTACGTGGTTTATAATAAATACCTGAGTGAATAACCCCACTGTTGTGACCTGTTTGATGCTTTGCAAAACAATCTTCCTTTTCTAAAAGTAAAACTTTTGCGTTTGGATACTTCTTGAATAAAGCAACCCCAACAGAAAGTCCGACGATACCACCACCAACTATTGTAAAATCATACATGTCTTCTCCTCCTTTTCAGCCTCTTCCCCTCTAATCTCTTAATTGTCTTTTTTAGATCTTTATTGAGTCCTATATGCACTTTAATTTCTGAAACTAAAAAGTGAAACTTCCATCAGTGAGCGTTTTCCTCTTCCTCCACTGATGGTTAGTTGAGTCCCAAAGCCTATTTCTTATTACGATACAAATATATCGTCAGCGGTGCAAATATAACGACGATGACTAAAGAGGATAGAAGAACAACGCCAATTTGTTCAAATGTCACAGTTCCTTGCATTAATCCTCGCACAGCTGTGACTAATAATGTTATTGGATTTACTTCAACAAAAGCTTGAAGCCATGATGGCATCGTTTCAGGATCAACAAATACGTTACTACCAAATGTTAATGGAAAGAGGACGACCATACTCACACCCATTACAGCGTTTGGCGTCCGCATTACTAACCCTAATGAAGTAAAAATCCATGATAAGCTAAAAGCAAAAACAAGTAGGAGTAAGACTCCTAAAAGAACACCAATCACACCTCCAGATGGACGGAAACCTAAAATTAAACCGAGAACGATAACGATTGATGAGGCAATCGTGTAACGAATCGTATCTGCTAGTAATGCTCCCACGAGGGGTGAGGGACTCCAAATCGGTAAAGAACGAAAACGATCAAAAATACCTTTGGATATATCGGTATTTAAAGCAGTTCCTGTATAAATCGACGTAAATACGACCGTTTGTACTAAGATGCCTGGTAAAAGGAATTGTAAATATTCACTCGGCGAGCCCGCCAGCGCACCACCAAATAAATAAGTAAACATGAGTGTAAACATAATAGGAAACATCGTCACATCAAAAAGTTGCTCAGGTACATACTTGATTTTTAAAATTGCCCGCCAAGCAAAGACAAATGAAGACGTAATTCCATTGGCTTTCGGAGGTCGATCACGTGTTGAAAGTGCCGTTCTTAACGCTTCATCTACCCCGTCTTTTGTTGTGTTGCTCGTTGTATTCAAGTTGATTCCTCCTTCGTATCTTCCTCAGCTGGTCGACCTGTTAACGTGAGAAAGACTTCATCGAGACTCGGCTGGCCAAGTGAAAAATCTGCAATTCCAATTCGAGCTCGAGCGAGTTCTCCTAGTGCATAAGCAATCCGCTCCGTATCGGAAACTCGAGCGGAAAGTGCTGCAGGATCTGATGAAAGGTGAATCGATGTTTCTAATATTTCAGTCAGCAATTGTTCTGCTTGTGATCTCACTTCTGGATCAAGCAGGCGAATATGAAGTGTCCCTGAACCTACCGAAGCTTTCAACTCACCACTCGTTCCTTCTGCAATAACTTTTCCTCGGTCGATTACGGCAATTCGGTCTGCCAATTGGTCCGCCTCATCTAAGTATTGAGTTGTTAATAAGACTGTCGTTCCTGTACTAACTAGCACCCGTACTATATCCCACACTTGATTACGGCTACGTGGATCTAATCCTGTTGTTGGTTCATCAAGAAAAAGCAAATCTGGTGTAACAACAATACTTGCAGCTATATCAATTCGACGTCGCATCCCTCCAGAATATTTTTTTACTTGTTGCTTTGCAGCGTCCTTCAAATCAAAGGCCCATAATAATTCATTGGCCCGCTGTTTTGCTTGCTTCCGTGAATAACCCATGAGTCTGGCAATCATCAACAAATTTTCGAAACCAGATAAATCTTCATCAATCGAAGCGAACTGACCTGTCAAACTAACTCGCTGCCTCACTTCATCTGCCTCCTGAACTAAATCATGACCGAGTATTCGAGCGGTCCCCCCATCTGGTTGCAATAAAGTGGCTAACATCCGAATAGTTGTCGTTTTTCCCGCACCATTTGGTCCTAAAATACCGTAAACGGTTCCAGCAGGTACTTTTAAGTTAACCCCATCCACTGCGCGGTTTTTACCAAATGTTTTTACAAGACCTGTCGCATCTATTGCCAATGGGGTATTTTTTTGTAAATGATTCGTATCGCTCACTCTCCTCACCCTTTCTAAATCTTATTCTATTTCGACCCCTCACTAGATAAAACATATTTTACGCGACTTGGAAAAAAGAACATCAGGCTTGAGACTGAAATTCCCGCTTTATTTAGAGGTAAAATGAGAACAATTTTCTATCAATTCAAATCAAAAACCTCCCTGTGTCCCCAAGAAGGTCTAGTCATTCGTCTTTCCTCAATTTCCCTTTTAATACATTAAACTGTGTGATAATACCAAACTCCATCTAACATTTGCTTTTCAATCTGACCATCTACTTCAAGAGCATCCAAATGCCCAACAACTTCCGACATAACTAAGGAAAACTGGTTTTTATACTGCCGTTGATAGAGATGTTGAGCAAGTTCGCTTCCAGTAGTGATTCCATCGTAAATTAAATCTTTGATTTTTTTAGATTTCTTTTCTATTCTATCTAATCTCATTTCGATAAGCTGACTTGGATTATCAATCCATTCACCATGTCCAGTAAATACGAAGTCTACATCTAAATCCAAACAGTTTGTTAATGATTTTTTATATTCCCATAATGAGTAAATTCGGTTCCCTAATAAATCTGGTTCAACTAATGCATTACTCGATATATGCTTAATAAGATGGTCGCCAGCAAAACACCACTTTCTTCTTTCATCAACAAAAGCAATTTGATCGGGCGCATGTCCAGGTACTTCCTTTACTGTAAAATCAAAAATTTTCATTCCTTCTTGGAGTGGTATGATATCTGAGATTATCTTTTGATGTGCATTTTTTTCAATCGATGCTTTTAAGTGTTGAACTTGCTGTTCTCCAGCTTCACCGCAGTTCATTTCTTGATAGAACTTTTCAAAAAACTCTATTCTCGTTCTTAAAAACTCTTTGTCTCTTTTTACTCTTGGAATCGCTAATGGATGAGCATAAACTGGAATTGGATGTTTCTCAGTAATCCGATTAACTAGGCCAACATGATCTATATGATGGTGCGTTAATAAAATTTCAGTTAAATCATCCAGACGAAATCCATTTTCGTTTAACGTAGCAACTAACCCTTGCCAACACAAATCATTTGTCATTCCTGCATCAATGAGGGTTAGTGATTGGTTGTGCTTTACAATAAAAAAATTATAAGTTGCTAATCCATAGCTTGCAGGTACAACAACGGGATAAACCGTATACCCATCTCTTTCAAACGTTTTAATCTTCAACACACCTTTCACCTATTTTCCTTTTAATAACTCCGATTAACTAATCAGAAATTTTAGATAATTAAAGCGTAACATAAGTTGATTAGATTGGAAATCAATAAGAATTGACACCTTTAGTGTACTAAAGTTACCATATACTAAAAATAACTATATAAAGCCCATATTTCCCCAGTCTTCTTGTCTTTCAATCATTGCTTTTAATAGAATAAAGCCTTGCTCAAAGTCATTTAAATTAGCCACTTCAACTGGAGAATGTGAATATCGGCGAGCGAATGTTATCGCCCCTCCTAGAATTCCTTCCCTTTCTAAATGGACAGCAGCCAAATCTGTTGTTGCACCTGTCATGACCGCTAATTGATAAGGAATTTCGAGTTGTTCAGCAAATTGGATGATACATTTTTTCATTTGCCTCGACATGATATTTCCCCTTACCCCACCACCTGCTAGAGCTGGAATGACGGGTCCTTGTCCAATTCCAATCGGGTAGCCACTACCGAGACTATCTGGTGTATCTGCACATGGAATTGTATCAAGAACAATTGCAAAATCAGGATTGACTTTATACGTCGCCACTTTCGCACCTCTTAATCCTACTTCTTCTTGGACGGCAATCACCCCAACGAGCGTTCCATTAAAATCGCCCTTTGCTAACGCTTTAAAGAGTTCTACTAACAACACACAACAACTTCTGTTATCAATTGCTTTTCCACAAATTAAATCTTGATTTGAGAACCGATCTAAGTCACTAATATAAGTAATTGGATCACCAATTTGAATGCCCATTTCTTTCACTTCTTGCTTTGACTTTGCCCCGATATCTACATACAACTCATAAATAGACGGGACTTTATTTCGTTCTTCTGGTGATTGCAGGTGACCAGCTTTAACACCAATAACACCAAAATGATCGTTCACCTGAACTTTTCGGCCAACCATTAACGCTTCGAGCATTCCTCCTGTTCGCTCGACTCGTATAAACCCACATTCGTCAATATCACGAACAACACAACCAATCTCATCAGAATGAGCAGATACCATAATCGTAGGGCCTGGTTGCTTCCCGTGTTTATAGGCATAAATGTTTCCCATTTGATCAACTTCCACTTCATCACTATGAAGTTTCAACTGCTCTACTAAGTTTTGAACAACACGGTGTTCATTCCCTGGACCTCCTGAAATCGCTGCTAATTCCTTCAATTGCGTAAAAAACGTCTCTTTAAACATATGGATACCTCCAATATATTTTTGTTTATTTTCTCACAAAAACATTTACTTCGCAAAGCGAAATATCTTATTATAATATGAGTTTAAATGAAATTGCATGGTACAATTTAAGAAGAATAATTACTTACTTATGGAGGAACAAATGAAAAAACAAATCCATCTAGAAATTGAAAAAATTCGTGAACAACTTTATAAAATAAGTCAATACATTGGCGAAAACCCTGAGTTAGGTCATGATGAATTTAAAGCTTCTAAAATATTTTCTGATGAACTAAAAAATCACGACTTCCAAGTTAAACTAGGAACTGCAGGTCTTTCCACTGCTTTTGAAGCCATCTATGACAGTAATATGCCAGGTCCTAGTATTGCTTTTATGGCAGAATACGATGCATTGCCTGATTTAGGACACGCTTGCGGTCATAACCTGATTGGAACAATGGCTGTAGCAGCTGGAATTGGTTTAAGTAAAGTCGTCAACCATTATGGTGGAAAAGTATATGTGTATGGAACACCAGCTGAAGAAACTCGCGGTGGTAAAGTAACGATGGCAGAGCAAGGCATTTTTGACCATTTGAATGTTGCTATGATGGTGCACCCATTTCACCGATTTGAAGAAAGTGGTTCCTCACTTGCGATGGATGCAATACAATTTGAGTTTTTCGGAAAAGCTGCACATGCTGCAGCCTCTCCACATGAAGGAATTAATGCGTTAGACGCTGTCATTCAAACGTTTAATTCTATAAACGCTCTAAGACAACATGTGACTTCAGATGTTCGCATTCACGGTATTATTCCAGAAGGTGGAAAAGCAGCAAACATCGTGCCTGATCATGCAATTGCTCAATTTTATGTTCGTGCTGCTAATCGTACTTACCTAAATGAGTTAATCGAAAAAGTCAAAAGATGTGCAGAAGGAGCTGCTTTAGCTACTGGTGCTAAACTTAAGACCTCTTTTTATGAATTTTCGTATGACGATATGATCACAAATGAAACATTATCCAATGTGTTTACAGATAATCTGGTGCAATTAGGAGTCAATCGAACTAAAATTCAAAGCAAAGGGTCTGGCGGCTCATTAGATATGGGAAATGTTAGCCAGGTCGTGCCATCCATCCATCCTTATATTCAAATTTGCAACGAACCGTATGCATGTCATACTCATGAATTTCGTGAAGCCGCTATGAGTGATCAAGGATTTGAAGGTTTGATGTTAGGCGCAACTTGTATGGCGAACACGGCTTTCGATATCCTTACATCGCCAGAATTACTAAATAAAATTAAAGAAGATTTCAAATCCCAATAAAATAGCAACTAGCTTGGTTATAATTATAAATATTCAAAGTCCCTGTCTATAGCTCTATTCGACAGGGACCTTTGGGTCTTTATTTTTAGTCAAGATATAGAAATGGTTAACATCTTTCTTTGACTGTTTGAAATCATTGATTTGAAACCCTTTAGCAAATAAACGCTGGATTACTTCCCTAAATTGATTACGCCACTTTTTAGCTAGATCTGGATTAGAATACTTTATTTTTTGAATATTTTTAGGAATCGGTAATTTAAGTGCTATATCACCTGAAGTTTCTTCGATATTACCTACCTCCCAATATAAATTATCCTCTGTTCCTATGACTTTACCAACTTCATAATACTCCTTAACTCCTCTCCTACTTGATATCAATGATTTTTTTTGTGCAAGAGTATGGTTAACATCCCAATCTACTACTAATCGATCAGTTGGTATTCCCTTATTTAAGTTATCATTAATAAATCCGTAACAATTTTCACTATATTTAAAACCTATAGCCCCTAATTTGTGAAAGTTTAAGTTTGCATTGATTGCTTCTAGTGGATCAAATGTCCATTGAATATTTGAAAAGCCTATTTTACGAGCTTGATCATATTGTTCCCATTTAAGCTCTTCACCAATACCTAAATTTCGGTAGTCTTTTAATATCCCTAATATATGTGAACAAAGATAGATTCTTGGATTGCCTGAGTTCAAATCACTTACTCCTGGGAACCCGTAAGAAAAACCAACCATTTTTTCCTTATTATTAAAAGCACCTAATACAATTCCACCATTTCTCGCTACTGTTATGAGATTGTGAAGCGGAACTTTATTAAAACTTCCCCAAATTTCTCCATATAGTTTTTCTATTTCAGAAAAATGTTCGATACTTTTTATCATTTTTATTTTAACAACTGACATATCTTCCCCCTTATACTTTTATTTTATTGCAGAGTATCCTTTTAAATAAGACAACTATTAAAATAGAGTATAAAATTTAATGACCTAGCTAAAAGGATACTCTACTTTCCCACTACAATTATTGACTGTTCAAGTCATTAACAACCTCATCAGCACTATCAGGTCTTTTCGTAAATTTACTAACGATAACAATTACAAGAGTTGCTATAATGAAACCTGGCACGGCTTCATACGTAATTCCAAAGAGCAGCTTAGATACTAAAGCTTTTACATCAGGAAGGAACGCATATGTCCATTGTGGTTGCTGTTTTACGAGAATAACGGTAATTAACCCTGAAATCATTCCCCAGAAAATCCCTTGTTTTGTTGTTCCTTTCCAGTAAAAACTTAATAATAAAGCTGGACCAAAACATGCGCCTAAACCACCAAATGCAAACAATACCATCCAGAAAACAAATTCAGTCATTGTAAATGCTAAAATTAGTGAAAGACCCATTACAAATAAGATTGATAAGCGGCTAAATAGCATTAATTTAGCTTGAGAAATTTCTTTACCTTTTCCTATCAATTTGTCATAAATATCACGTACAATTGCACTTGATGCTACTAGCAATTGACTATCAGCACTAGACATGATCGCGGCTAATATAGCTACAACTAGAATTCCAAAGAAGAATGGGTTAAATAATTCGTTTCCAAGAGATGTAAAAATGGCCTCATGGTTTTCATTTGGTAATAATGAGATATCAGGGAAATATGCTCGACCAGTTAACCCAATCATAATCGCCCCGTATGCCATCAATAAGTTCCAAATTGAACCGATAAGAGCAGCTTTACGCATTTCTCTTGGATCTTTAAGCGCCATATATCGTACTAAAATATGCGGGTTTCCTGGGCTACCTAGTGCAATCCCGACAAGCCCCATTATAGCTCCAAATGAAAATGAGAACGGATCGATAAAGTTTGTACCTTGGACGTGCATGGCATCAATAACTGGACCAAACCCTCCTAATCCGATGATGGCAACAATTGGGAGAATTGTTAATGAAACAAACATAAACATTGTTTGAAGCAAATCCGTTTTTGCTACAGCGTGAAATCCACCTAGGATTGTATATAATAGAATAATTCCTGCTGTCATCCACATTCCACTTGTTGATGATAGTCCCAAGCTGTTAGAAAATGCGGTACCCCCTGCTACAATTTGACTACCTACGTAAGCGATCATAAAGAAAATGATAATTAATGCACTCGTTACCCTTAAGAGATTTGTTTTATCCTCATACCTTGACTCGAGTATATCTGGGATTGTAATACTTCCAGTCTTTTCACTAAATCTACGAAAGCGTTTTGCAACATAGAAAAACATGAAGATCTCTACGAAGATATAACCAAATGCGACCCATACAGCTTGCAATCCACCTACATAAGCCATACCTGTGACCCCAAGAACTAGCCATGCACTCCGACCAGAACTTACCGCACTAAATGCTACTGTCCATTTCCCTAAGTTACGACCAGCTAAGAAAAAGTCCGTTAAACCTCCAGAGGATTTCTTTGAATTTACATACCCAATAACAACTAATAAAATAAGATAGAGGATAAAAACAGAGATCGTAAGTGGATGTGCATTCATAATTATAGTTCTCCCTTCACATCATCAGAGTTTGACGATACTGATATTTCTTTATGCCGAGCTTGATCTTTCTTTGTTTCACTTAAATAAACTAAAATAGTTACTAACACAACTGAAACTGGAAACAACACAAGACTAAGAAATATTCCAAATGTCATAAAGTACACCCCTCTTTTTTATTTTTTTAAAATATTCTGAAATTTAACCTAGAAGAAAACCCTTCTCTAATGAAAGGCATTCTTCTAATTATTTGACCTTATGTTATTTATTCCAGTTTGCTGGGTATAGAGAAAAGAAGAACGCACCGCTGGATGTTGTTTCATAAACGATTGGGGTATCTTTTTCCACAAAGAAAACATCCCCGCTTTTCCCTATCATTCTTTCAGTCTTCATTTCGTCGTGAATTATAATTTCTCCTTCAAGAACATAGATGATTTCATCATATTTCACTGTCCATGGAAACTTACAATTTTCCATTTTTACGATTCCACCTCCGAGAGAATCAGAGATTTCATCATTAACTACTCTCGTTATAAAAGCCTCACCTGTACCTATTGTGCCTTCCAAAACTTCAAATTTTACATTAGAATGATCTATAAAAAGTACTGTCATACGTTCCCTCCTTTACCAACCACCGTATGCTAACCAACCGCCGTCTACAGTATATGTCGTACCTGTAACATAACTCGCTTCATCTGAAGCTAAAAATAGAATGACATCTGCCACTTCTTTTGTCGTTCCAAAACGTTTCAACGGTGTCCTTCTCATGATGTCTTCGTCACCATATCCACCTGAATCTTGATCTTGATCATCTAAAGGAGTCTTAATAAAGGCAGGAGCTACCCCGTTAACTCTAATACCTTTTTCGGCCCACTCTACAGCTAACACTTTTGTCAGTCCGTTCATCCCGTGCTTTGTTGAACTATACGCTGCTCGCATTGGAACGACAACAGATCCCCAAATAGAAGTAATATTTACTATTGATCCACCACCGTTTTTCTCCATAAACTTAGCAGCTTCTTGTGCCCCAAAAAATACACCCGTTAAATTTGTATCAATAACCGCTCTCCAGTCTTCTTCCGATAATTCCATTGAGGGTGCAATTCGATTAACCCCAGCATTATTAACTAAAACATCAATTTTACCAAACACTTCTACGGTCTTAGTCATTAGCCTTTCTACGTCTTTTTTATTTGCCATATCGCAAGCTATCGCAATGACATCATAGCCTTTCTCTTTGAGTTTTGCCGCTACTATATCTGCCCGCTCTTGACTTCTAGAATTAACGACTACTTTAGCACCTTCTTCTGCAAACCTTTCAGCAACGGTTTCACCAATCCCCATGCTTGAACCAGTAATAATACATACCTTATCTTTTAATCTCAATTATCCCATCTCCTTTTAAAGCTTTTGTTTTTATATCCTTCCTTTTTAGAAAAAAAGAAGTTTTTCACATCTAACTGATATGTGATATATCAGTTAGATGATAAAAAATCACTGCATATTATTAATAATGTCTTTTTGCAGGTGCTTCGCCCTACCAACAGACTCTATTCTTCTTTCAGCATATAAATCAGCTGCCTTATATGTTGGTATAGTCTCTTCTTTTGAAATCTTTATTATGTCAGTCATCGTTTCATAAATTCTCTCAACGTGATTAATCGCCCTTACTTCATTGAACCCACCTGGCTTTAAACGATCTGTATCATAAATCGTACCGCCTGCGTTGGCAATATAATCTGGAGCATACAAAATGCCTAATTCGCTTAAAAAATCACCGTGCTTCTCATCAGCAAGTTGATTATTTGCACTGCCTGCAACTACTTTACATTTAAGCTCTGAAATCGTTTGATCGTTTATGATTTTACCTAGTGCACACGGTGAAAAAACTTCAACATCGAGTGAGTGAATCGTCTCTGTACTTTCAACGCGCACTCCAAATTCTTCGGTTAATTCTTTTGTTCGCTTGGTATCAATATCAGCAATCGTTACATTAGCGCCTGCTTCTGTTAAGTATTTAACGAGATAATAACCGACACTTCCTACTCCCTGAACAGCCACTCTAATATCTTTTAATTGATCTGTTCCATATTTTTCTTTTACACAAGCCTTTATCGATTGGAACACTCCTAAAGCGGTTGACGGTGAAATCGGACCTGCACCACCCAATTCCCTTGGAAGAGTTACTACATAAGGCGTTTCTGATCGGATTGTTTCCATATCTCTTAATGTTGTACCGACATCTTGACCAGTAATATACAAACCATTTAAGCGGTTTAGAAATCTACCAAATGAACGAAATAATGCTTCACTTTTATCTTTCTTAGGATCAGCGATAATAACCGCTTTTCCACCACCAAGGTCTACTCCTGCAGCCGCATATTTATATGTCATCCCTTTTCCTAATCGAAGTGCGTCCTCAATCGCATCCCATTCAGTTGCATATGTCCACATTCTACATCCACCAGTAGCAGGTCCTAACGTTGTATCATGAATACAAATAACACCTTTAATTCCCGTTTGATTGTCATTAAAAAAATAAAGATTTTCATAATCATATTTCTGCATATATTCAAAGATCTTTCCTTCCAATTCGAACACCTCAATTTAACTATTATTTTAGTTTTGATAAAATATTCCTAGATTATTTTAGAACGGAGATACCTTGCTAGATTTTTCTCTTCCCCCTTCTCAAGCTGGTTTGAGGGTATAGTAGAAGGAGAAGACTTTTGCCAAAGTACACCTGCCGGCATTTTTGATTGGCTAAGTATACCTACAAACTCTTCTGGGGTAGTGCTTACTTTATCATAGTATTCTATATTTTCTTTATAGAAGTCGTAGCCATGGGACTTATTGAAAACCACACAAGGGCTGAATACATTAATCAAAGAAAATCCATTATGTTGTATACCTTTAACTACCAAGTCTTCTAAGTGTTTAAAATTACCTGCAAATCCTTGTGCTATAAAAGAAGCGCCTGATGACCAAGCAAGAAGCAATGGGTTGATAGGGGTGTCTTTGTTACCTATTGGTGTAGTCGATGATTGGTAACCAATAGGACTAGTTGGTGAAGTTTGCCCTTTTGTATTACCATAAACACCATTGTCCATAACAACATACGTAATATTTAAATTCCGTCTAGCTGCATGTACTAAATGACCAACACCTATTCCATATCCATCACCATCGCCACCTGCAGCAATTACAGTTAGTTCTGGTCGCGCTGCCTTTATACCTTGAGCAATAGTTAAAGCTCGACCATGGGTAGAGTGAATGGAATAACCACCGAAATAGTGTGCTATTTTCCCACTACAACCAATTCCAGATACTAATGTTGCGTCCTCTGGTTGAACTTGTAAATTGAGTAATGAACGCTGAATTGCTCTAAGGACTGCATAATCTCCACATCCAGGGCACCATGTAGGCGCATTTCCATTTGAATAGTCTTTCGTCGTTAATGTTTGTGTCATGTACTCACCCCCAACCTTTGAACTAACTCTTTTTCAAATTCTTCTTCTGTATAATGTTCACCATCAAAGCGCAGAATGGAATTAACCTCTTTGTGCTGAATCGCTTCTTTAATAAACGTTCGTATTTGGCCAGTAGCATTATATTCAGCTACAATGACTTTCTTTGTTTCCTTAATCGCATCTATAAGCTCCTGTAATGGCACTGGCGATAATTGTCTTAGTAAAATGCCTTGATAAGTTTCTGGATCTTTGTTTACGAGGTGCTCTATTAATTCTCCCATCGCTCCCGTTCCAATAATCGTTATTGGCGCCTTTTCACTACCAACTTTCGAAAACGCTCGATGATATATGATGTCATCTGTTTTATGCAATCTCCTTAGATGTAGCGACTGTCTAACCTCTTTAAAGTCAGGCTCCATATAACCTCTTTCATCATGTTCGTCACCGCTAGCAACATAAGCCCCACCTTTTACACCTGGAATGGTTCTGTTCGGTGGTAATCCATCAAGTGACTCGTATCGTATATACTTACCGTCTTCTACGTTTTCAGTGATCAATCGACCACGATCAATAACTATACCATTGATGGCCTCCTCTATTTCCGTCCAAGGAAGAGAGACACGCCTTAATGCTAAGTCTAGATCTAGTGCTATTATGACTGGGCATTGATAATAGTCTGCTAGGTTTAAAGCTTCCTGAATGACTGTAATACAATCAATGACACTAGTTGGAGTAAGTAATACTCTAGAAAACTCTCCATGACCACCATATTTGAGGTGATTTAGATCACTCTGCTCCGTTTTGGTTGGCATTCCTGTTGAAGGTCCACCCCGTTGATTATCAATGATTACTAACGGTATCTCTGTTGCTGAACAGTAGCCAATGCCTTCAGTCATCAATGATATACCTGGTCCGCTTGTCGCAACTATTGTTCTTTTTCCTGAAAAACTACATCCTATTGCTGCATGGATTGCAGCTATTTCATCTTCTACTTGATAAGTCGCACCGCCGAGTGGTGGTAACCATTCTGATAGATTTTCTAAAATCTCTGAAGCAGGTGTTATCGGATATCCGAAATAATGTCGGACACCGCCAGCTATAGCCCCGAGGGATAACGCGTCATTTCCAGATATACTTGCATATTCTGTATCTCTTTTTAACAGCGGTCGACCAACACATCTCGTCTTTGTCAATTGAAACCCTTCATAGAATAAATCTTGGTTCTTTTGATCTTTAAAACGTTGTTGAATTTGCTGTTGAACTTCTTTAAAAGAAATACCAAGTGCTCCCGTTATTACTCCGACTGCCCAAACATTAAAACCTATTTTAGGAATATCTAAAATATTTTTTTCTTCAACTGTATTAGTTACTTGTTTAGAACCATAGATAGAATATTCGTTCTTTACTCGGTCCTTATAACGTTTTACACCTTCATCATCCCAAACGATTGCCAAATCTACCTTTTCCAAACGAGGTGGTAGTTCGATTTCATCATCTTCTGAGATGTAGATTTCATATGCTGTGTGTCCTCCACGGATAATTGTTGAAAAATCTCTCCATACCCGATGTTTATATCCTAATGTTTTCAACACATTTGATAATATCTCGCCACCTGTTTCTATCCCCTGGCCAGTTAATCCAAGTATTGCAAAACTTTTCATCTTTACTTCCCTCCTTGTATTCATGTATAATCTGATATATTAGATATTATATAATATTCAGAAAAATAAAACAATAAGATTAAGAAAAATTTTTAAAAAACTCAATTACATTTTAAAAATACTCTTATACCACGAAAAAACACCTCAAGGCCTACTTGAAGTATTTTCGAAAGAATATTAAATTATATGTATTCTAATTAAAGAAACAACTAATACCATAGGACGGTGATTACAATATGATCGAAAAAAGAAACTTAAGTGAACAAGTTTATTTTTATTTACGAAAAAAAATTATCAGCAATGAACTTACACCTGGTTCAAGAGTAAATTATGATGACATTATTTCTGAGTTAGGGATTAGTAAGACCCCCGTTCGTGATGCGCTATATTTGTTGCAACAAGATGGACTTGTTGAAATAAAAGAACGGTCAGGTACGTTTGTAAATACACCTAAAGTCCAAGATGTAAAAGAAGTATATGATATTAGAAATGCTTTAGAGCGTCAGGCAGTAAACTTAGCCATGGAAAACATGACAAAAGCGGATATTGAAAAAATGCTTAATAAAGCAATAAAAGTAGAAGAAACTTTAAATGATAGTAGTGTTGAGACTTTCGTGGAATCCGATCGGGAATTTCACAGAACATTAATATTATGGTCAAAAAACCAACGTTTGATTAAATTAATGGAGTCATTAGATGCACAACTTCAGTGGATAAGTGTAATAACTGCTACTAGCTCCGAACGACCTAAAGAAACGAATGCCATGCATAAACGAATTATAGCTGCAATGTTACACTCAAATAAAAAAATTGCACAAGATTTGATGGAAGAACACATTGAAGAAGCAAAACAAATTACATTAAAAGAATTCATCTAAATAGAGGTTGACTCATAAGTGTAAACGCTACCATCATTTAAGATTAAGCGCCGACACTTTCTCTTGAGTCAACCTTTTTAATTAAATCCAGTACAATACATTACCAAGTTCTATTTCACGTTTCTCTTCACTATCTCTTTGACATGAGAATAAAAATATTCGCTCACCATAATGATGTAATACTTCAGAAACCCTACCTTTATTGACAGGTTCACAGAACATTAGGTCTCCACCATTAAGAAATAACTTCTGACATCTCGCATTTAGCGATGATGAATTAAAAGTTTCACTTGCTTCAAGATTAAATACATTTTGCCATCGTTCAACCGTCTTTTCTAAGTCATTAACAGCAAATCCGATAAATGAACAATATAAATCATCCCCTAATTTGTGTGGTGCAATTAAGTTTCGGTTTCTTAATGCGACCCTTCGTTCATTGTCACTTTCTTCCCACTCAATAAAAAAAGGAAGTGGTAGAGTTTGGAAGTCGTTATCAATAAATAGCATCTTCCATTTAATTTGACTACCATCACTTAGAATTCTCTCCCCTATAAACGGTCCTCGAACTTTTAATCCCTTTTTCGTTAATTGTAAAGATAGCTTTTCAATATTGGAGGTTCTCATTGCAAAGGATATTAAATGGTCTCCCTGATTACGTTCTAAATATACTTGCTTAATAATTCCAATATCATCAACCTTTCCTGCTTTACTTATATCATTAATTCCCATCCATTCAATGTACGTCAAATCAAAATAACATAATGTATTATAAGTCCCCCATTTTATATGATTCCCACCATGAACAACATGCAACCCATACTTTTTCATACAATTCATTGCTAATTTTGGATCAGTAAAATGGACAATATGATCTAGAGCTAAGTCCATTAGCTACACCTCCTCCTTTTTTCAAATTATTATAACAATCTATCAATTCATCTCTATATTTATTCGTATAACTTTTAATAATTTCCTTAGTAAACAACTCCTTAGATATTTATAATGTTAATAACACTAGTGTTGCATTAATTTAGTTTGTCAAGGCGATTAAATGGCTTGAATTCAGATATCTTTCAACGACTTTTTTCATGATTTAGTGTCAATTCATGTGAAAACGCACGCTACCAAACTTGTGATGGCCTCAAAAACCATTCATTCAAGTACATTACCACTTAAAATGACGAATTACCTGCGGGCAAAATTCCGCAAAACAAAGGCTGGTGTAACAGTAAATCCGCGCCTTGAATTTATGGAAAAAGGGATTCGGGTATTAACTTTTGACTATAATAAGAAAATAATTTTAATCTAAAAATTCAGTCATAATTTATGAAGATGACGTACAATAGTTTGTGTAAATGATTTGAAACAAAAAAAGAGGTAGGGTACCCTCTAGTTAACCGCTAAACCAACTGAGAGGGATGCCCTACCTATGAGTACTAGTATAGGACAAAACACACTTGAAAATCAATTAGATTCTATGGTTCGTGAGTTTGTGAAAGAAAAACTTGAGACCATGATGAAAGAAGAAACGAATAGTTTTTTTGAACATGAACACCCAGAGTTAAAAAACCAGAAGAACGGCTTCTATCAAAGGCAACTAGATACCAAGTATGGAAGATTGGAAGATCTACAAGTGCCTCGTGATCGTGAAAATGCCTTTCAAACAGAGATCTTTTCTCCTTATCAACGACGTGAGCAGTGGCTTGGTGAAACCATTATCACAATGTATCAAAAAGGTGTAAGCACTCGTGAAATTGGTCAGTTTATTGAGCGTATTTTAGGTCATTCTTACTCGGCTGCAACGATTAGTCAAATCACCGACGTCGTGGCAGAGGATATTGAGTCTTGGCAACAACGACCACTGAAAAAGCGCTACTCTGTCCTTTATTTAGATGGTACTTATCTCAAGCTGCGTCGTGATGATGTTGCTAATGAAGTTGTCTATCTCGTTGTCGGCGTCACGGAAGATGGCTTCAGAGAAATTCTGGGTTTCTATGTTGGTGGCCAAGAAAGTGCGCTAGGTTGGAAGACGATTCTTAACGACCTTTATCACCGTGGCCTTGAAGAAGTTCTTCTAGGTGTATTCGACGGGCTTCCAGGTCTTGAGGAAGCTATGAAAGCCGTTTATCCAAAAGCGGATGTCCAGCGCTGTGTTGTTCATAAGGTTCATAATGCTCTCAATGCCGTCAGAAAGAAGGATCAGTCCGCTGTAGCTGAAGCTTAAACCTATTTATAAAGCCAATACTCAAGAGGAAGCCAAGGGAAAGTTTCGTGCTTTCAAGGACACATGGCAAAAAAAATATCCAAAAGTCGTTAAAAGCTGGGAACAAGACCTTGATGTTCTGCTGACCTTTTTAACCTATCCCTCCTCCATTCAACCGATGATTTACACGACAAATATCATCGAGCGAACGATCAAGGAGATCAAGAAACGAACCAAAACCATGAACAGTCTCCCCACTGAAAAAGCGGCTGAAAAAATCGTTTATCTTCAATCGATGGACTATAATCAACGCTGGGCAGAAAGAAAGTTAAGAGGCTTTAGTAATGCCTACTCTACTTTGCAGGAGATGTTCAAACAGCGATACGGAACCGAACGCGAATAGGGATGTGGAAATTTTTTCTGGTATGGCCCCCGAGGGGGCCATACCAGAAACTCCCTCCCTAAGATCTGAGGAAGTACCCTATTGATGATTTACACAAACTTATTGACACTACCTTTATGAAACACTAGTGAGTTAATACAATAATACAATTGCTAGTTTAAAGAATTTTAAGGTGGCAATAATAAATATACAGTTTCCAATAAAAGGTAAATTCTAGTTACTACTACTTCACGTTAGACAAATAATTTAATTCAGGAGAGGAGAGATGGTTTTGAGTTCAATGGGAGAACGTTTTACTACGAGTTATAAGGCATTCGCTTGTATTAGAGGGCTTAATGCTGTCATTGAAAATGATATTATACAATTTATTAAAAAATATGACCTTTCTTTTCCGAGTTTCCGAACTCTTTGGATATTATATTTTGATACAAAATTAACGATGAGCGATCTTACCTATTTGGTACAAACTAATATTTCAAATGCCTTTCGTCAATTAACAAAATTAAACGAGGCTGGTTTAGTAAAAATTGAGGCTGGAAAAACGACCCGAGCGAAAGAATTGACAATTACGGAAGAAGGACGGGTCATTGTAAAAGAATTTATTGAAGAACATGTTACAAATTCTAATCTACAGATTGTAAAAATATTAGAAAAGATTCCCGAAGAAGACCTTAGTAAATTTATGGAAGTCGTTACTTTATTAACAACCGAATTATTAGGACAAACCTACACAGATTGGTTTGACTATTCAGCCGATTCCATTTTAAAGGACTTTAATTAAACGCCAACATTGATAAATTTAATGTTCGGTGTTTTTTATTTGCTTTCGCAAATAATTCTTTTTCATTCGTGTCATAATAGGACTAAGAAAAAAGATAACGATTCTCACTTAATCTTTATCAAGTGAAACTTCCATCAGTGAGGATTTTCCTCTTTCTCCACTAATGGTTAGTTGAAGCCCACACGATGTAGGTCAAACAGACGTTGCCACAGGACGTGGCGCATTTATCTGCTTTCATTTAGTTGTTACTGAAGTTTATCCCCCAATATCCTTCATTAATTCCTCGATTTCTTAAAGTGGGGGATTACTGCCAGCTGTTGCGGGATAAAGTTGAATCTATACAAGGGAGGAGGGTAACAATTGGCCAAGCACAGATTAGAAAAAAATATTATCATATCTTCTACTGTCATTACAATTTTATTATTACTTGTTTATGTTCCCAGAACGAAAGTGCGTCAAGCATTAGTCTCTCTTCTTTTTCATCAAGTAATCACGTGGTATTTCGGATTACTCGTTGTTGAAAAAGGATTGGTTCAATACCCTTACCGCTATTATTTTAAAAAATCAAACAAATCTAGTTTTATTTTTGAATATCTCATTTTTCCAGCGTTAGCTGTACTATTTAACCTTTATTATCCTGAGCAACAAACTTTTCTTAAGAAATCTTTATATTATTTTAAATATACAGCTGTCGTCACATTTTTTGAAATAATTGCAGTAAAATTTACCGATTTAATTCGTTACAAAAATTGGGCTTGGTATTGGAGCTTTATGACAATTGGTGTATCGTATTATATTTCTCATGCTTTTTACCGATGGTTTATGAAAGAGCCTCTGTTCCGTTCAAATGTTATTGAAAAAAATTAAAAAGTTTCTTTTTTTAACGTCAGTATTTCATCTTTTTGAAAGTTGGCGTATCTAATGACACACTTTACTTCCGTTTCTTGGCCTAAGTAGTGACAACCACCGCAAGATATCGTTTGACTTTGAAATTCATGAGCTCGTTTTAAGTTAAAACAGCCACCGTATGATCCGCCTTTATTACTTATAATCTCATAATACAAGGGAGAAGAATTTAACATTTCTTTATGCTTTCCTTTGTATGTTATCTTAGTGCTGTATTCGATTTCCGTTCCATTCAGATTCATTTCATGTTCCACATACCAATCTTGTGACGCTCCTTTAAATGTTACAGAATTACCTCCAAGTCTTTTGCCTTCATCTGCATGAACAAGTTCAATGCTGAAAAGTAAGATAAAAATTAATAGGAATGGCAAGGCAAAACTAATTCTTCTTTTCATTATATCTCCCTCACTTTTTCTCTTAATATCATCATGAAGACATTAATTTATACACCTCTTTATACCCTGAAAAACCCTACCTAAAAAAGGTAGAGCCTGTCAGCATTGCTTATTTTTTATTTACTTTCCTCCCACCAAGGGTAGAAAGATGGCATATCTTTACTAACTTTCAATGAAAATTCAGGTTTTCTTTTCTCAAAGAAAGAAGCAACCCCTTCTTTTGCATCCGCTTCAGCACTTGACCAATGAATCATTTTGGATTCAATTGCATGAGATGTCCTAGGATGATCGGCTCCTAACATACGCCAGAGTAATTGTCTAGATAGAGCGACAGATGTTGCTGAAGTATTTTCTGCAATGTCCTTAGCGATCGCTCTTGCAGTCGGTAATAACTCTTCAGGTGAAACAACTTGGCTTACTAATCGGCTATCTAAAGCTTCTTGTGCTGGGAAAACTCTCCCAGTTAACACCCATTCTGTCGCTTTACTGATGCCAACTACACGAGGTAAAAACCAACCGCTACACGCTTCGGGCGCAATTCCTCGTCGACAAAATACAAAGCCCATTTTTGCATTGGTAGAGGCGATTCTTATATCCATTGGGAGCGTCATCGTAATTCCGACGCCTACAGCTGGACCATTTATCGCGGCAATGATAGGTTTTTTCAAATCGTAAATTCTCAGACTAAGGATGCCACCTGTATCACGAAATTCCTCCGTTTCTTCCACTTCCCCCGTGAATGATTGACTACCGTTATCCAAATCTGCCCCTGCACAAAAGGCTCTTCCTTCTCCTGTTACAATGATCGCTCGAACATTATCATCGGAATCTGCTTGATCTAATGCTGCTAGCATTTCTTCAAGCATTTGTGTATTAAATGCATTCATACGATCCGAGCGATGGAGCGTAATCGTCATAATATGATCTTGTACCTCGTATTTAATTGCTTTCGTCATCGTTTTCCTCCTCATTCGAAGTATTTATTATTTTTCGTAATTTGCAACTTTCGATCATGTTCTGTTTTTCCTTCAACTTGATAACGCTTACACTATTTCGGGTTAAGTGATGACCACTTTCATAGAACTCCCTTATATACTTTGAACAAAGCAATTAAATATCGGGTTGTTATTGTTGCAAATCTCCCACTTATTCTTTCTTATTTCAACAAATACTTAAAGTGGGAGTCTTAGTACCAATTAGACAAGATAAAAAATTGAAAGGCTCATAAACAAGCCCTATTTCAAAAATTCCTTTTTTTGTGCAAGCGACGCATTCGCAAATAAATTTCGGACTCCGATAATTAGCGATTCAAATCTTTCATCATCTGCCTTACCAATCTTCCAACGGTAATAAATTTGCTGTAGGATAACGGCAATTTTATAAAATGCAAACGTTAAATAATAGTCAAAATTAGAGATGTCTCGTCCACTCTTTTGAGCGTATTCCTCTAAAAGCTCTTTACGGGAATAAAATCCTGGTTGCCCCGTCACTGAAGGAAGACCCGAGAATGATTCCCCAGCTTGTGTCCAATACGCAACTGCAGATCCTAAGTCTGTCAAAGGATCGCCGATCGTACACATTTCCCAATCGAATACACCGACTACTTTTCCTGGGTCATTGCTACAATACATCATATTATTTAATTTAAAATCGTTATGGACAATAGTTGGTTCAGGAGAAGTTGGGATATTTTCGATTAACCATTTTTCAACCTCATCAACATCAGGAATTTCATCCGTTTTCGAGTTTTGGTATCGTTTTATCCACCCATGAACTTGACGTTCTAAATAGCCATCTGGCTTGCCAATCGATTCTAAACCAGCTTCTTTTATATCAATAGAATGCATCTTAACGAGCGTATCGACAAAAGCTTCGGAAACCAACCTTCCTGTTTTGTCCGTTTTTTCATAGACGTCTGGTAAGTCATCATCTAATACGACACCATTCTTCTTTTCCATAATATAAAAATGTCTTTCCATAATGTCAGGATCTTCACTAAAAAGTAATGGTTTTGGAGCTAAAGGAAATACAGGGTACACTTTTTCTAATATTTGATATTCTCGTTCCATATCATGTGCACGCGGTGGAATCGGACCAAATGGAGGTCGCCTTAACACCCCTTGCCAATCTCCAATTTCAATAAAATATGTGAGATTAGAATAGCCATTTGAAAATGCTTTCGTTCGCATCTTTTCTTCGCTTAAGTTTGGTATATTCCTTCGAATATAGTTTTCTACTTTGTCCCAATTGATTTCATTCACTTGTTCAACTGGTGTGTTTTGTTTTTCAGTCATCCTCTTCACCTTCTTTTCTTTAATATAAATCTAGTTTTATTTTAGTGGACATTGCGTTTTTGATTTGTCCAATACTTCTCCCTTACTTGTCTTCGTAGTACTTTCCCTACTGCACTTGTTGGTAATTCCTCTACAAAGTTAATTGTTTTTGGCACTTTGTAAGAAGCTATTTTAGCTTTACAGTATTGTAAAAGTTCACTATCCATGACTGAACTACTCTTTTTCAAGATAACTTCGGCATGGACTGCTTCTCCCCATTCTTCATGAGGAATACCAATGACAACGGATTGCTGTACACCTGGATGTGCGTTTAGAACATGTTCTACTTCACTCGCATATACATTAAAACCACCGCTAATGATCATATCCTTTTTTCGATCGACAATGTAAATGTATCCGTTGTCATCCATATACCCAACGTCACCAGACTTCCAAAAACCGTCTACTGAAAAGTTCAAAGCTGTATTCTCAGGATCATTATAATATCCTTTAATAACTGCATCGCACCTTATCCAAATTTCTCCATTCTCTCCAACGGAAACTTCACGACCTAATTCATCGACAATTTTCACTTCAACACCAGGTAAAGCTCTTCCAGCCGAAGCTATAATGTTACGGTCTTTCCCAGGAGTTAATTGATGATCTTCTAAGCCTAAAAGAACGACAAGAGGATAAGCTTCTGATGAACCGTATAACTGACAGAACACATTACCAAACTTTTCTTGCAGTTGTTCTAGCTTAGAAGGACTCATAGGAGATGCCCCGTAAACGACCATTTTTAAACTACTAAGATCAAATCGGTTTTCCGCCTCTAAGTCAATAAGTCGATATAGTAGTGTCGGTACAGCGAATGTAGCTGTAATGCTTTCCGTTTCAATTACCTTACAAAAATTCTCTAGTTCGGCTGAATTGATGGTGTAATTCGTTCCACCTTTAATAAAAACAGGAAAACAATACACACTTGTTGCATGGGACATTGGAGTAAGATGTAAAAACTTCGTCTCTTGATCTAGTAAAGTTTCAGAATGGGCAAATTGATAGTTTGCAGCTGAAAGAAATGTTCTTACTGTATACATGACACATTTCCCTCGACCAGTTGTACCACCTGTAAATTTCACAGCAGCCAAATGTTCGTCCATATCATATTCTACATTTGTTTCCTTCTCACTAGCTTCAGCGATTAAGTCCCAAAAGTAATGGACGTCTCGGAAATTATGAGGGGGTCTATCCATACAAATGATTTCGATGTTCCGTTTTTTTAATTCCTCATAATAAGAGTCTAGCTTCTCTTTTTCTATAAAAATAAGCTTTGGTTTTACATAGTCAATTTGATATAAGTGTTCATCGAGTGAATCTCGATAATTTAGCCAAGTGCTTGTTGGCAAGCCTTTGGATGTCCAAATATTAAATAGACTCAAGTTATCATTCTCAAGATTTAGAACAAAAAAGTCTCCTTCATCCAGTAGAAAACGATCATGCATCATATTACAAATTTGGTTTGTTAACAGATGAAATTCCATGTAGGTATAAGTCCGATTTCTTTCGATGTTCTTTAAAGCAATTTTGTCTCTATTCTTTTTCGCAATTTGTAGCATCAATCTACCGAAATTCACGTTCATAAACTCCCCCCCTGCCAAAAAGTCTTATAATACCTTGATAAATGAAATAGAATAAATATTATTCTAGAACTCTATCTATACTTGTTGAGTACCCATAACGATCAATTGCAGTTCGATTTTCGGAAAATATTTCCAGCCTCGTTCATCACTTGTTTTACAACTTGTTCGGCACTTATAACATCCTCGATTAAACCCGATACTTGGCCTCCACCCATAAAACCATTTTCAATATCACCTTCAATAGCAGCTCGCTTATTATGTCCACCTTTTAGAAGAGGAAGGATCTCTTCGACAGAAGGAGTCTCTCGTTCAATAGCTTGTGTTCTTAAGGCAAAGTCATTTTTTAATACACGACGAGGGCCACCTATATAACGAGACATGATAATCGTATCATCATCTTTCGCTTGGACTATTAGGTTTTTATAATTTTCATGGGCTTCACATTCGGTAGTCGCAACAAACCGAGTTCCCATTTGTACCCCTTCTGCACCTAAAATCATGACAGCGACCATTGCTTTCCCATTTGAAATTCCTCCTGCAGCAACGACTGGGATAGAAACTGAGGCCGCCACTTGTTGAACGAGCACAAGCGTCGTTAATTCTGCTGCTCCATTGTTTCCTCCTGCCTCATATCCTTCACAAATAACAATATCGGCGCCGATTTGTTCAACTTTTTGGGCTTGTTTTACTGTTGAAGTCATAACTAACGATTTTAACCCCATCGCTTTCAGTTGTGGAATAAGTGGTTGAGGATTTCCTCCCCCAAGGCTTACCCCTTGAATGAGTCGCTTATGTTTATTGACGATTTCTAAGTATTTGTCCGTATCCTCATATCCGCGAATAGGGATATTTACTCCTAGTGGTTTTTTCGTCAGTTGACGAGCGATAAGTATCTCTTCTTCAAACCCTTCAGGAGTACGACCTGCAGAACCAATTTGGCCAAAGCCCCCTCCTTCTGATACAGCTGCCGCTAGTCGCCCGTTACCTACATATGCTAAACCACCTTGAATAATTGGGTGTTCTATTCCAAGAATTTCACATATACGATTATTAACTAATATTGACGATAAATTCATGAAGTTCCCTCCGCAGTACATGTATATTATTGCGCTAACCATCCACCGTCAACAAATAGTGTTTGACCTGTCATATAACTACTTGCATCTGATGCTAGTAAAATAACTGCTCCAGAAAGTTCTTGAGGTTGACCTAATCTCTTCATCGGAGTTTTTCCGACAATTTTACTTAATACTTTCTCGTTTTCTAGTGCTTCGCTATTCATGTCGGTTTTAATATATGCTGGACCGATTGCATTTACTTGAATTCCATATTTCGCCCACTCAAGAGCCAGTGTTCTCGTTAAGTTGATTACGGCTGCTTTACTCGCTGTGTACGGGCTAATTCCAACATCACCAACTGCACCCGCTACAGATGCAAGATTAATAACTTTACCTGATCCTTGTTCTTTCATTACTTTTCCTGCTGCTTGACAACAGAAGAACAGTGACTTTACATTTAAGTCCATTACTTGATCCCATTCTTGCTCAGTTACTTCGAGTGCCATATGAGTATTTGAAACCCCTGCATTATTTACTAAAATATCAACACTTCCAAACTGATCTTTAACTGTTGTTACCATATTATTAATTGCGTCTACATTTCGTAAATCTACTGATAATCCTAGCCCCTTAGAGCCTAGCGCTTCAATTTCTTTAACTACTTGACTATTCAATTGCTCATCTCTTCCTACAATAACGACATTTGCCCCAGCTTCTGCAAGCGCTAACGCCATAGAGCGACCTAAACCTCGATTTCCTCCAGTAACAATTGCAACTTTATTAGACAAATCGAATAATTTCATAAATAGTATCTTCCTTTCTTAATTAAATATGATTTGGTGTTAAAAAAAATATATTTTTCTGAATATATTAATAATAGTATTTTTTGAATAATAAGTCAAAATATAAATTAGTAGTTTCTACGCGATTTCATTTGTAAGAAAGTTTTAGATCGTTAAAGAATATCCACCGTCCATTCTTAACACTTGACCCGTAACCATTCCCATATTTGGTTGACAATAGTTTAAAAGCATATCCGCAACTTCTTCTAGATTGACTGTTTTTTGAGCGGGTGTTTTTTTCGCGATGCCGCGAAGTCTTTCCGCAGCATCAGGAAAGATTGAACGAAAAGCTTCAGTATCCATCGCCCCTGGTGAAATAATATTCGCTGTAATTCCATCACTTGCCCATTCTCCAGCAAAATATCTAATGAGTGCTTCCATCGTCGCCTTTGATACCCCCACACTCGTATAGTCAGGAATTGCACGGCTTGCACCAATACTAGATACAGTAAAAATACGACCAAATTTTTGTTCTCGCATATGGGGATAGACTTTCTGAGCTAAATATAATAAGGCTGAAGCATTGACGGCCATTGTTCTTTCCCAATGTTCTTTTGTAGTTGATTGTATTGAACTTGTCTTCGCGTAAACAGCATTATGTACTAAAACATCAATGCCTGGAAGATCTCTTACCATGCGTTCAATCTCCTCGTATTGACCGACATCCCCTTGAAGAATTGTCGCGTTTCCACCGATTTCTTTTATTTTCTCTGCAGTATATTGTGCTGCGTCTCGATCTTGAAAATAGTTTATAAAAACATTATAGTTTGCTTTAGCAAACTTATAGGCAATTTCACGACCTAAGCCTTTTCCCCCACCCGTAATAAGGACATTTTTGTTAACCATCATGTATCACTCCTTAACGCTATTTTCAATACTTTTCCTGCTGCATTTCTTGGTAATGCGCTTAGGAACTCTACACTCTTAGGTTTTTTATAAGAAGCTAAATAATTCCAACAATACTCAATCACTTCTTGTTCTGTTAACGTTTCATTTGGTTTTGTAACGACTACAGCTTGAACGTTTTCTCCCCAATTTTTATCAGGGACTCCAATAACAGCTGCTTCTAAAATTTTCGGGTGGGAGTATAACACATCTTCAATTTCCGCAGGGTAAATGTTTTCACCACCACTTATAATCATATCTTTCTTACGGTCAACAACGTAAATAAACCCTTCTTCATCCATTCGTACTAAATCGCCACTATGGAACCATCCACCCGAAAAAGATTCTGCTGTTGCTTCAGGATTTTTATAATATTCTTTCATTAATGTGGGGCCCCGATAAACGATTTCACCAATTTCTCCAACTAGCACATCATTCATTTCGTCATCGACGACTCTAACTTCCACATTGATGACAGGTTTACCGACCGATGTTGTTTTTCTTAACGAATCTTCAGGATGAAGACACGTCGTACAAGGACTCATTTCCGTTTGACCAAATACATCGTAAATACTAGCGTGAGGAAAGTGTTTCATCATCTCTTTTTTTAATTCCAAAGGACAGATAGCAGCAGCTGTCATACATTTTTTTAAAGAAGTGAGGTTCATGTCTTCTATTCCAGGAACTTGCAAAAGGAAGTTCCACATCGCAGGGACGAGGAATAAACTATTGATCTTTTCCTTTTCTATTACTTGCAAAATTCGTTCTGGTTCAAACTCACGATGAATAATGGTCGTTCCATTCACTAGACAGTTATGAATTAAAAAAGACATCGAACCAACATGGAACAAAGGAGGAACCATTAAAAATTTAAACGAATGGTCTAACTGAAACTCCCAGATCATATTCATACCATTTTGATATAAGTTTTTATGAGTAAGTACAGCACCTTTTGGACGACCAGTTGTACCTGACGTATAAACAATCATACAACCATCATTTTCATTAATTTCAACAGGGGGGAGCGATTGCGTTGTTCTTGTCAGAAGAGTCTTATACTCAATCAAATCAACTATATCTTCGCCTCCATCAATGACGATAACCCCGTGTAAATTTGTTAAATTCCCTCGAATAGCTTGAACTGCTTCAATATATTCCTTTTCTATGAATAAAAATTTACACTCCGAGTTTTGTAAAATATATTCTATTTCTTTTTCCTTCAATCTGAAATTAACAGGAACTCCGAGGGCACCACTTAATGTTGTAGCAAAGAATATTTCAACAAACGGCAGTCCATTTTTTAAAATAAAGCCAACCTTATCGTCTTTTTCTAGTCCTTCACTTCTTAACCAGTGACTGATCATTAATGATCGTTCGTATAATTTCTCATATGTTATTCTTGTATCATCATATATAAAAGCCTCTTTAGATGGCGTTTGATAAGCTGCACTTTTTAGTAATCCCCCAACTAATTGCTGTCTTGAAGAAAGTAGTTCAACTGAGCTCATACGTTATACACTCCTTTAATCATTTTGATATCTCTAGCAAAGCGGTTTACTTATGTAGAGTTTTTTCTCATTATTAGAAAAATGGAGTGGAGTATAAATACCCCACTCTCTCTCTTATATAGGTCCATATGGATAGCACCGTTTATTTCACTTTGACTACCAATTTCCCCCATGTCTTACGATCAGCGAGTAAGTTCAATGCTTCAGGTACTTCTTCAAACTCGAATTCTCGATAGATGAGTGGGTCAATTTTTCCTTCTTCATATAAGCTCATGATTTTATCATGCTCTTCTTGTACTGCATTTGGCTTTAACTTGGAGAAAAGCCCCCAATGAACTCCGACTACTGAGTAATTTTTCACTAAAATATGGTTAATTGGTGCACTCGGAATATTACCACCCGCAAAACCTATGACTAATATTCTTCCGTCAAAAGCAATACATTTTCTTGACCGTTCAAAAATTTCACCACCGACAGGATCATAAATGACATCTGCACCTTTACCATCTGTTTTTTCTTTGACAACTTGAACAAAGTCTTCCGTTAAGTAATCGACAACGATATCGGCCCCTAAACTTCTACACACTTTCGTTTTTTCCACACCACCTGCTGTTGCAATAACGAAAGCACCTGCCGCTTTCCCTAATTGGATAGCAGCTGAACCAACTCCGCCTGCACCCGCATGCACTAATAATACTTCCCCTGGTTGAATATTCGCGCGCTCGTGTAGAGCGTAATATGACGTATGATACGTAATAAACATTGATGCCGCATCATTAGAAGTCATTGAGTCTGGAATCGGATAAATCGCTTTCTCATCAACTGCAACATATTCTGCCGTTCCACCAGCTGGTAATTTTGGTAATGCAATAACTCGTTGACCTACTTTAAATTTACTTCCTTCATTAACTGCAGCTAATGTTCCAGAAACTTCGGCACCTACTGTAAATGGAAAAGGTGGCTTTTCTTGATACTTACCTTGACATAATAAAATGTCAAAAAAGTTTAATGCTGTAGCCTCTACTTCTACTAGTGCTTGGTTTTTATCAATACTCGGCTTTGCTACTTCTTCAAGTTTTAGTACATCACTTGGTTCACCATGTTCTTTTATTAGCCAACTTCTCAAATTATACACATCCTTCTAAATATTCTGTCTTTTATAGTTTTAACGAATTAGGAGCCAGAAAAACTTGGCTTTCTCTTCTCAAAAAATGATTTTACTCCTTCTTTATGATCATCCGTCGAAAATGCAATGGCCTGTACCATCGCTTCTTCTCGAAGGACTTGCTCTAAAGATAATTCATAACTTCGACTTAAAATGTGCTTCGTTAAGCCCAAAGCTTGAGTAGCACTATTTGCTAATCTTTCTGCTAATTCTCTCGCTTTCACTAACAATTGTTCTTTCGGAAGTACATCGAGGACTAGACCGCACTCTTTTGCTTCTGCGCCTGTAATTGATCGGCCAGTCATTGCTAATTCTTTCGCTCTAGCCATACCTACTAAACGAGGTAAATGGTAAAGGCCTCCTAAATCAGGCACTAACCCGATTTTATTAAAAGACATCGCAAATGTACTATTCTCAGAAGCTAAAACAAAATCAGCAGCGATAGCAATACTAAATCCTGCTCCTACCGCATATCCATCGACAGCTGCGACAACTGGTTTTTCCAATTGGGCTAAATCCGCCATGAAAGGCAACCCAAATTTCATATAATCTCTGGAAATCGCAGCATTATTTCCATCACCAGGAAATTCTTTTATATCTCCACCCGCACAAAAGGCTCTCCCACTTCCAGTTAAAACGACAGCGCGAATTTCTGGGTCCTCTTTTATTCGAGCAAGAGAACTTTTTAAACCTTCGATAATCGCTTTAGAAAGAGCATTCATTTGTTCAGGTTGGTTTAAAGTAATCGTTGCCACACCGTTTTCAACTTCAAAAAGTACTGCAGGTTCACTCATGTTTTTCAGCCCCTCGATATTTTTTTACTATACATGATTAAAAGTTTGCTGGATCCCAACTTTCGCCTAGTTTATACTGTTTTAAAATACGGCGAGCAATGGACGCTGTATGAACTTCGTCTGGACCATCATAAATACGAGCATACCTTGCGTCACGATACATTTTTTCAAGAGGTGTATCGGAAGTAACGCCTAGAGCGCCATGGACTTGGATTGCTCGGTCAATAACATCATGGAGAACTTTTGCACCATACACTTTAATCATAGCAATATCTACACGAGCATCTTCGCCTCGGTCAATCTTTTGTGCCGCTTCAAACGTGAGTAAACGAGCAGACTGAATTTCAGTCGCTGAATCCGCAATAAATTTCTGAATCATCTGTTTATCAGAAAGGACTGAACCATGGGCAAATCGACTTAATGAACGTTCACACATAAGATCGAATGCACGTTGAGCTTGACCAAGCCATCTCATACTATGATATATTCTACCTGGCCCTAAACGCTTTTGAGCAATGACAAAACCATGTCCTCTTTCTCCAAGTAAATTCTCTTTAGGTACTCGTACGTTTGTTAAGCGAATTTCACAATGGTTACCTGAACTATGTCCCATCGTTGGCACTACGCGAACAAGTTCATATCCTGGTGTATCTGTTGGAACGATAATCATTGAAGCTCTTTTGTGACGATCGCCATCAGGTTCTGTTACACAAAACATCGTTGTAAACGCAGCTTTATTCGCTCCAGTTGTAAACCATTTATGAGCATTAATTACCCACTCATCACCATCTAAATACGCCGTTGATTGAATAAGTGTCGGATCTGAACCTGCTACTTCTGGTTCTGTTAAACCAACAGAAGGGTAGATTTCACCTTCGACCATCGGGTATAGCCACTTTTCTTTTTGCTCCTCGGTACCAAACATATTGAGCATCGTCGAATCTTGAGCGGTATGCGTACCAAGTGCAAACATTGCAGCTTCAGAGCGACCAACGATTTCATTAATGTAGACGTAGTCCATAAATTTTAAACCGCCACCACCAATGTCCTTTGGTAAACCTAATGCCCAAATCCCTTCTTGTTTCGCCTGGTCTTGTAATTCTTTTAATACACGCTCTCCTTCTGGGCCACCTTCTTCTACAATCGTCTCTACTGGAATAACCTTTTCATCAATAAACGTTCTTACTTTTTGACGTAACTGGATCACTTCTTCACTCATACCAAAATTTCCATTGCTTTCGAACTGACTCATATACTTTCCCCCCTCACAGAAAATTCACGTTCCTGGAGCTCTCTCCACAATACTTTTCCTGATGCAGATATTGGTAGTTTATTTACAAACTCAACTACTCTAGGATATTTATAATCAGACATCTGAGATTTACTCCAGTCAATAATTTCTTTTTCAGTAGTTTTCTCAAAACCATCATTTAAAACGACTAATGCCTTAACAGTCTCTCCCCTTCTAGCATCTGGTGATGCAATCACGCACACTGAGTGAATTGCTGGATGCTTATACATCATTGTTTCTACTTCAACTGGCCATACTTTAAATCCAGAAGCATTAATCATTCTTTTTTTACGATCGACCAAGAAGAAATATCCTTCTTCATCAAAATAACCAACGTCGCCAGTCAAGAAAAATGTCTTTCCATCGATTTCAATAAAAGAAGCTTTTGTTTCCTCTGGTTTTTTCCAATATCCTACTAATAGTTGTGGGCTATCAACGATGATTTCCCCTTTTTCATTTTCTCCTAACTGTTCGTACGTCTCACTATCTATCACCCTTGCATCGACATCAAAAAATGGAATTCCTAAACATTGTAATTTAGGACGATCGAGTGGGTTAAAGTGCGTTTGAGACATCGTTTCAGTTGAACCATACCCTTCTGCATATAAGATCCCAGTTAGTTCATGTAATTTTTCTCCTATTGCTTTAGGTAAAGGAGCACCACCACCACCTACTACTTGTAAAGAAGAAATCTCATAGTTTGAAAGACTTGGATTTGAAAGGAAATCGATCATCATAGTACTAATATTAACCCAATGAGTACAACCCAATTTATCAATTAATTCTCCTGCCAGATCTCTGTCCCATCTCATCATAAGGACGATTGTTCCTCCAGCTTGTAGCGTCGTATTCATGGAATGCTGCATACCTGTTACATGAAATAATGGAAGCGTTGTTAAGGCAACAGTTTGTGGTGTATAATTCCCCCAAATGGACGTCCCTGAAATGTTTGCTTGTACGTTTTTATGTGTATGGATACAACCTTTAGGATGACCAGTCGTTCCAGATGTGTAAATAATTAGAGCCGTCAATTGATATTCAAATGATCTGTTACTTAACTCTTCACCTGAAACGGCTTCACACCATTCGGTCACAAATGGCTGGTTAATATCTACTGTAGTTACATAGTTTTGAGATGATAAGGAAATATCTTGATTTGCATAATATGAATAATCCGAGATGATAATATGCTTTAACGTAGAGGAATTAATAATTGGTTGAACTCTGTCAAATAATGACTGGTCTAAAAAGGCAACACTAGCTTCACTGTCATTGATAAAATAAGCAAGTTCTTCTGTTTTATTCATTGGGTTAATAGGTACAACAATTGCATTAATACTTAGGATTGCATAATAAGCTATGATAAATTGAGGACAATTTTGCATATAGAGTAATACACGGTCGCCAGTATTAACGTTTAATTTACTTTGTAAAAATTGAGCTTTCCCCTTGACCTCTTCCAATAACTGGCGATACGTCAATTCTTGACCGTAAAAGTAAATTGCTGTCTTGTTAGGAAATCGCTTTGCGGATACTTCAAGATTATCTACTATATTAGTTTCTGGAATTGTTAGTGATTTAGAAATTCTTTTCGGCCAAAACTCGTAATGATTCTTAACCATTCCCATCAGTTGTCACCCCGATACGTGATATTGAAGTTATCTTTCACTTATAAGTACCCCTCTACTCATTATCGACTAACAAGTAGAGGGGGCGGGGAAGTATGGATGTTTCCCCATACTTTAAGTAAAGTTCTTTACATTACGATCATTTCAACTTAGAGATCGTAACTCTTTAATTCTAAACGACCGATATCGCGACGATGAACTTCGTCTGGTCCATCAACTAGGCGAAGGGTACGTGCGTTAGCCCAATGTGCAGCAAGAGGAAAATCATCAGATACCCCGCCACCACCATGTGCTTGAATTGCACGGTCAATTACGTTTAAGCAGGCTTTAGGTGCAGCCACTTTAATCATTGCAATTTCTTTTCTTGCTTCTTTATTTCCGTATTTATCCATTTTATAAGCTGCATTTAACGTTAATAAACGAGCTTGATCAATTTCAATTCGAGACTCAGCAATCCACTCTTTAATTACACCTTGTTCAGCTAATGGTTTGCCAAACGTTACTCTTTCACGAGTTCTACGACATAACAGTTCTAAAGCTCGTTCAGCAGCACCAATTGCTCTCATACAATGGTGAATACGTCCAGGTCCTAGGCGACCTTGAGCAATTGCAAAACCTTTACCTTCCCCTAATAGAATATTTTCAACAGGGACTCGTACATCTTTAAACTCAACTTCGCAGTGACCATGCGGTGCATGATCATAGCCAAATACATTTAATGGGCGAACAACCGTTACCCCTGGTGTGTCCATCGGTACTAGAACCATGGATTGTTGCTCATGTCTCGGTCCATCTGGGTCTGTTTTTCCCATAAAAATAGCAATTTTACAACGAGGATCTCCAGCACCAGAAGTCCACCATTTTCTAGCATTAATTACGTAGTGATCTCCATCTCTTACGATACTACCTTGAATATTCGTTGCGTCTGATGAAGCAACTGCAGGTTCTGTCATCGCAAAGCATGATCTAATTTCACCTGCAAGAAGCGGCTCAAGCCACTGTTTCTTTTGCTCATCTGTGCCGTAACGAATTAATACTTCCATATTTCCAGTATCAGGTGCGTTACAGTTAAAAATTTCAGGTCCAATTAATGAACGGCCCATAATTTCAGCAAGTGGTGCGTATTCTACATTCGTTAGCCCACCTTCAACCTCATGTACTGGTAAAAATAAATTCCATAATCCAGCACTTTTTGCTTTTTGTTTTAACTCTTCAACAATCGGTGGAATTTCCCAACGTGATGCGGCTTGATTTAATTGCTCTTCGTAAAGAGCTTCGTTTGGATACACATACTCTTCCATAAAATTCGTTAATTTCTGTTGTAACGCTAAACTTTCTTGTGAATATTCAAATTGCATCTTAACCCCTCCTAATAATTTTAACCTCAAAGATATTTATCAATGATTTATATAGTAAGTGCAAAAAGGAGGACGAAACTGGCACTTAGTCGTTATTGTTGCTATGCTTCGTCGACTTTTTGAACTACATATCAAATATTTAACTCTTTAATTTCCTCGCTTGAATAGCCTAATTCAGCAAAGACTTCACTATTATGCTCTCCTAATTTTGGAGCTTGGAAGCGAATTTCTCCTGGTGTTTCTGAAAGCTTAATAGGAACTCCAATTTGTTGAATTTTTCCTAGTTTCGGATCATAAATTTCCTGAATGAGTTGACGATGGACCACTTGAGGATTTTCAGCTACTTCATCAAAATTTAATAGAGGTGCTACACAAGCATCGACTCCTTCAAAAATAGCTGTCCATTCTTCTAATGTTTTTTGCTTTAAAATTGATTGAATATCTTTTTTCATTTGATTTTGTTGCTCTAATGGAGCCTCTAACAGTGGAATAAGGTCTTCTCTTTCAATCACTTTACAAAATTCAACCCAAAATTTAGGTTCTAACGCTCCTACTGATAAAAAGCGGTCGTCTTTCGTTTCATAGATCTCATAACAAGCAAGTCCACCATTAAGTACTGATTCACCTCGTTCAGGTAAATTTTTCGTTGCTAGATAGTCTGGTAACAACGTTTGTAACCAGGAAACTGAGCCATCTAACATCGAAATATCAACAAACTGCCCCTTACCTGAATTATGTCTTTCTAGAAGCGCTAACAAGATCCCATTGGTCGCCATTTGTGCGCCACCACCGATATCAGCGATTTGAGTCGATGAAGATACTGGTTTACGATTTTGTTCTCCTTGTTGGCCTAATAAACCAGCGTAACTTAAATAATTGATATCGTGACCTGGGTATTGAGAATACGGTCCTGTTTGTCCAAAACCTGTAATTGCACAATAAATTAATTTAGGATTGATCTCCTTTAACGTTTCATATCCTAATCCTAGTCGGTCCATTACACCTGGTCGAAATGATTCTACTAAAATATCACTTGTTTCAACTAACTGTTTAAATAGCTGCTTGCCTTTTTCAGACTTGAGATCAAGTGTTACACTCCGTTTATTACGGTTTAATGAAAGGAACATATGATTTTGTCCTTCCACTTGAGGTTCATTCCAACGAGCATAGTCTCCGACTTTTGGATCCTCGACTTTAATGACATCAGCCCCAAAGTCTGCTAGAGTTAATGTACAAAAAGGTCCAGGAAGTAAGCGACTCAAGTCTAAAACGCGAATATTTTCTAATGGTAATGTCAAAACCAACACCTCATTTCCTTTATAATATTTTGTCTGAGCGTATCTAGAGGTGTTTTTCTCTTAGTAATACGCGCTGTACGCCAAGAATGGGAATTTTAGTACCCATTCTTCTGCGTTAATAAAAAGATTAGTCTAATCGTTCAATAATCGTTGCATTCGCCATTCCATGGCCTTCACACATCGTTTGTAAACCGTAACGTCCACCTGTACGTTCTAACTCATACATCATTGTTGTCATGAGTCGGGCACCACTTCCACCTAATGGATGGCCTAATGCAATTGCTCCACCGTTAGGGTTAAGCTTATTTGGATCTGCTCCTGTTTCCTTTAACCATACTAGTGGTACCGATGCGAACGCTTCATTTACTTCAAAGATATCGATATCATCAATAGACAATCCAGCTTTCTTTAGTACCTTTTCAGTAGCTGGGATTGGTCCAGTTAACATTAACGTTGGATCCGAACCTATAACAGATCGTGCTACAATACGAAAGCGTGGCTTTAAACCTAACTCTTCGGCTTTTTCTCTAGACATTAATAGAATTGCTGCCGCTCCATCACTAATTTGACTTGCATTTCCTGGTGTCACTGTTCCATTCTCAACAAATGAAGGCTTTAAACTAGCGAGTTTTTCCAAATTTGTTTCTCTTCTAGGACCTTCATCAGCTGTGATTGTCGCCTTTGTTCCATCAGGTAACGTAACTTCTAATGGCATAATTTCACGTTCAAAACGCCCTTCATCTTGAGCAGCAATCGCTTTATGATGACTTTGTAAAGCAAATTCATCTAACTCTTGTTTGCTAATGCCCCACTTTTCAGCAATTCGTTCAGCAGAAAAACCTTGATTAATCATTTCGTATTTAGAAGTTAACCTTTCACTTAATTCGGCTCCTTGCAAGTTAGAGAACATTGGAACTCTAGACATGCTTTCAACACCTGCTGCAATTACGACATCCATATCTCCACTCATTATCGCTTGTGCAGCAAAATGAACCGCTTGTTGGCTCGACCCACATTGACGGTCAATCGTTGTGCCAGGTACTTCAATCGGAAACCCTGCAATTAAAGCTGCCACTCTACCAATGTCAGCCGCTTGTTCCCCAACTTGAGAAACACACCCCATAATGACATCTTCAATAATCTTTGGTGAAATATTAGCCCGTTTAACAACTTCTTTTAACACTTCTGCAGCTAAATCATCTGGGCGGTAATTACTTAACGCTCCATTTCTTCTTCCGACTGGACTTCTAACGACTTCAACAACGACAGCTTCTTTCATTCTTCCACCTTACCTTTCTATTAAAATATAAATTAGAATTTAGTGTTTCTTAAAATTCATAAAAAAATTTAGTGTAAGTGCTTCCATACTATTTTTCTTAATAATATCAATAGTCAGTAATTATTACAAGTGTTTACTTTTTGAATTTATGTTTAATTTTAATTTTTCTTTTCATAACTTATTTTACTAACAATTTATCGTTTAAATGCAGCTGCCCCATCGTCAACGAATGTAACATGAGCATTTACAAACGAAGCATCATCACTTGCTAGAAATGTAACCACTTTAGCTACTTCTTCTGGTTTTCCTGCTTTTCTTCTCATTTGCGCTTTTTCAATCTGACTCCAAATTTCAGGGTTTTCTTTCCATTCTGAAACGATATTCGTATCGATTAGCCCAGGAGCAATCGCTGTTACTCTTATGTTATAACGTGCTAAATCAAACGCCGCTGCTTTTGTCATCATAACAACTGCCCCTTTACTCGCATGGTAAGGAAATTGCTTACGATCAGCGATAAATCCATAAACAGAAGCCGTATTAATTATGACACCACCTGTATCTTTCATTGCATTACCAGCAGCCTTAATGCCATAAAAAACACCATGTTGATTAATAGCGACTGTTCGTTCGTATTCTTCTATCGACATCTCTAGGACATTAAGTGGTTGATTTTCAACGCCCGCATTATTAAACATAATGTCGACTTTCCCAAACTGCTCGATTGTTTTTTGAATAAGAGCTTCGACACTATCATATGAGGCACAATCGACTTGAACAGCAATGGCCACTCCACCCTGTTCTGTAATTTCTGCAACTGTTTTTTGTGCTCCTTCTAGATTAATGTCTGCGACGACAACACTTGCTCCTTCAAGGACAAACTCTTTTGCTGTTGCTCGACCTATTCCTGATGCTCCTCCTGTAATTACCGCTACTTTATCTTTTAATCTCACTAACCATCACTCCATTTCTTAAAATTACTAGCCGAACTATCGTTATTGCGACTGAACATTTTGTTGCTCTTTTAATACTCGTTTTAACACCTTACCTGATGTATTTCTCGGGAGTTCATTAATAAACTCTACGAATCTTGGTTTTTTATAAGATGCTAAATATTTATTACAATGCCTAATAATATCCTCTTTCGTTAACTGCTGACCTGGTTTAAGTACGATGTAAGCCTTTACACTTTCACCCCAATCTATATCAGGAACGCCAACAACAGCTGTTTCTAAAATAGCCTCGTGCTTATAGAGAACAGCCTCTACTTCTGCTGGATAAATATTTTCGCCTCCACTTATGAGCATATCTTTTTTACGATCTACGACATAAATGAAACCTTCTTCATCCATTCGAACTAAGTCGCCACTATGAAACCAACCGCCATAAAACGACTCTTCGGTCGCCTCACGTTTTTTATAATACTCCTTCATTAAAGTTGGTCCTCGATAAATAATTTCACCAATTTCTCCAACTGGTACATCGTTCATATTCTCATCAACAACACGAACCTCTACATTAATAATCGGTTTACCGACCGACGTTGTTTTACGAATTGAGTCTTTCGGATGTAAACAAGTCGTACTAGGACTCATCTCCGTTTGTCCGAAAATATCGTACATGCCAGCATTGGAAAAATAATGCATGATTTTCTTTTTAATTTCGGCTGGACAAATAGCAGCCCCTGTCATACACTTTTTCATCGAGGAAAGATTATACTTTTCAATATTAGGTACGTTTATAACCATATTCCACATTGCTGGAACTAAGAAGATGCAGTTGATTTCTTCTTTTTCTATCGTATCTAAAATGTTTACAGCATCGAAATCACGTCGGATTACCGTAGTTCCATTAACACTACAGCCCATTAACAAACACGCAAGTGCTGCTACGTGAAACAACGGGGAGATAATGATTTGTTTAAACCCAAGATCTAATTCAAATTCCCAAATTAAATTTTGTGCATTTACAACTAGGTTTTTATGAGTAAGTACAGCACCTTTCGGCTTCCCTGTCGTTCCCGATGTATAAACAATCATACAATCATCATTATCCGTAACTTGTCCTGAAATAGACTCGTACGTTGATGGTATGTCATATATATCGTTGTATGCTATATATGATCCATGGTTATCACCAACGACAACTACCTTTTCAACGTTCGGCAGTTTATGCTGGATCGATTGTATGACGTTGACATACTCTTCTTCAATTATTAAAATTTTCGTATCAGAATCGTTAATAATGTAGATAAACTCTTCTGCAACTAGTCTGAAGTTCATCGGCACCCCGACCCCGCCAGAAAGAGCGACACCGAAAAAGACTTCAACAAATGCTATGTGATTTTTAAAAATAAACCCTACCTTATCACCCATTCCAATTCCTGAATCTTGTAACCAACCTGCTAAATGCATAGTTTTTTTCTCTAATTGTTCATAAGTTAATGTCTCATCTTCATAGCTGAATGCAAGTTTTCTAGGTGTTTTATGAGCGGCTCTTCTAATTAATTCACCTACTAATAATTCCCTTGACATTTCTAAACTACTTGTCGTCACTCTTCTACCTCCTATACTAAATAAATGATCTAACCTAGAATTTTCATTTTATAATGAAATACTACTATTATTTAACCATTGCGCACCATCGATCGTAATACATTCTCCATTAATATATTGAGCCTCAGGTGATAATAAATAATACGCAAGATTTGCGATCTCTTCTGTTGTTCCAAGTCGTTGTGCTGGAATACTGTTTAAGACCTTCTCTGCTTGTTCTTCCGTTGGCCATAATTTATCAACAGCTCCCGTATCTGCAATTGGACCAGGTGCAATTGCATTTAACCTAATTCCATATTTCTTTCCCCATTCAACCGCTAAAGTTCGTGTCATCGCTAATACCCCAGCTTTTGCAGCAGCTGAATGAACAGTTCCTGGATTAGCCATCCAAGCATACGTCGTGGAAATGTTTAACATTGACCCTTTGTGTCCCGTTGAGATCCATTCTTTAGCAACCGCTTGTGTACAATACCATGTCCCATTTAAGACAATATCAACAACAGCATGCCAACCATTTAAAGACAAATCTTCGGAAGGACAAATAAAGTTCCCTGCAGCATTATTAACAAGGTGATCAATCCTTCCAAACGCTTGTTTCGTATCCTCAACTATTTTGTTTACATCTTCTGGATTTCTTACATCCATTTGTAAACAAAGCACTTGGTTTTCAAATGTTTCTATTTCTTTTTTAGCTTCCTCTAACTTTTCTAACGTTCGACCCGTAATGACAACGTTTGCCCCTTCTTGTGCAAACTTTTTAGCCATTCCTTTTCCAATCCCACTGCCACCTCCAGTAACGATAACAACGTTTCCTCTCATCAACCATCTTCCTTTCACCTAGTAATTTTTTGATATTCTAATACAACTCACCTTTCTAAAAATCAAGAATTCTCCATAATGCTATCCCAACCAAGTAACTACATATAATCAGCAGCAACCTTTTCTAAGTCCGTTATCTACCATTCCCTTTCGAAATAAGGTACCAACCCCTTTATAAAAACTCCCTCAAAAATCGTCGAAAAATTTCGTGTTCTTTTGAATATACTAGATTTGTCATGAAATTCCTTCAAAATATAGTTAAATATTAAACAAAAGTTTAATATTTTTTAGAAACTGGCCTTTTTTCCATCTTCAGGCGAAAATGTGGGCCATTTTGACATTTATTCTAATAAAGCAAAACTTCCATCATTGTGGGGGGTTCTTCTTCCACCACTTCAAGACTTCTCTGTTTCTGTTTCCTCAAAGTTTTGAAGTGGGGGATTGCTGTTAGGTGATGCGGGATAAAAGAATTGAAATTCATCTGTAAAAATAGGAGACTAGAACACAATATCGAATTTTTGCTAGCTATTGGTTCGGAATGACTTCTTCTTCTACATCCCCGGTAACTGTTAAAGAGGGACCATCACTAAGTAAATTTTTTATGATGAGAAAAATTATCTCGATGATTAACATCGCAAAACCAATTGGTACTAAAAAGATAAATGGATATAGTGGATACATTTTTCCTCCTGCAGGAAATGCCAAACCTTCTTCGATCCCATGTAGTCCATATTGTAGTCCGAAATAGGCAATTAAAGAGAATAATATTAATTCAACGATTAACAATACAATAACAATGAATTTTTGAATTTTTTTACTCAGCTTTGAAACTATCATTGTAATCCGCGGGAAAATTCCCGTTCCATAGGCATAAGCAACACCAGGAAATAAAGCCAATGGCATAAAGTAGTACCTAACAATTTCATAGTTTCCTGGAATGGATCTTGACAAGAAGTTTCGACTAAGAACATCTAACACAATAAACACCATCATTCCGAACAAAAAGATCCCGCTAATTATTAAGCCAATAAATTTAATCCGACTGTAGATATTATAAGATTTCATTAATAAAGCTGGCATGGAAACACCTCCTTAGTTATCCATTAAAACTCTACATCGTACTTGGCAGCCAAGTTGCTAGACCTGGGAAGATAATTAATAAACCGCAAACAACGATAGCTACAATAATCGCAAATATGGTAGTGTACTTAAATACACTCTCGACTGGAATTTTACTTACACTTGAAACTGCATAAACACTCAATCCAACTGGTGGAGTAATTAATCCTAAAGTACAAATAACAGAAACAAAAACCCCAAACCACAAGACATCCACATTCATCATTTGAATAATCGGAAGCAATACTGGAAGTGTCATTAAGATAACGGCTGCACCTTCAATAAACATGAATAGTACGAAAAAGATAACGGTTAATATCACTAATACTAAGGCAGGATATTCAATTAATGGACCCATCATTTCGACTACTTTCCTAGGCAATAATGACAAGGAAACAAATCTACTAAAGATTTTTGCGCCGATTAATATTAGAATTACCATCCCAGTTACTTTAATTGTTTCAGTAAAAGAACTAACAAGAAATGTTTTATTGACTTTACCTAAAACTAAAGCGGCAATAAATGCTGCGAATGCACCTACAGCTCCTGCTTCTGTTGGTGTAACAAAACCAGCATAAATACCACCAAAAATAATCGTAGCAATGAATAAACCAACTAAAGATACGATAATCACTCGAGATGTAGCAATATGTTTATACTTAATTACATCAGTAGCAGCCACATCAAGATCCTTCGTTTTATTTAACCAATAAAACATACAACCGATAAAAACAAACATAATCATAATCCCTGGGATAAGCGCCCCGATAAAAAGATCTCCAATTGGTGTTTCTGTAATGACCCCATATAAGATTAAGATAATACTTGGAGGTATAATTCCAGACAATGAACCACCTGCTGCTGCGACCGCCCCTGCTAAACTATCCTTAAATCCATGTTTCTTTAATTCAGGGACTGCAACTTGCCCAAGAGATGCCGAGGTAGCGGTTCCTGAACCAGAAACAGCACCTAAAAGCCCACCAACGATAATTGTTAGAGCACCTAACATTCCCGTTTTTCCTCGAGAAATGTTATAAACGATCGTAAACATATCTCTAACAATGCCAGCTTGTAATATAAACTGTGCCATTAAGACGAATAAGGGAATTGTGGTCAACGTATAACTAGCGGATTGAATAAATGGATCATTTCGTAAAAACCCAGGTAATATTGCCGTACCTTCTACTAATATTAGTCCAACAATCCCTACAGCTAATAGTACTGAATGAATATATAAACCTGAAAGCAGCAATAAGAAAAATACAGTTCCGACAATAACAATGAGTAGGATATCTGGCATATTCTCACCCCTTACTAATTTAATTAAGTTGAAATCGAAAATAATATCTTTGAAAAAAATTTTGTTCCTCTATGTACCAAAGTATAGAAACGTCTACCGCCTCCATAAAGAAGCGGTAGACTTGATGTATAAAACTCTATGACTTAAATATTCGATTACTCAATATCCATAATGGCAGCAGGAACTTCTCCACCTTCTTCAATGAGTAGGTCTCTCCACAACTTTACGAGCTCTGTTCCGTTAGCGCCTCTTTCATTTACAAGGTCGATATATTGGAACCAAGTGTCTTCAATCCCTTGAACAAAGTGTTCTTGCACTTCTGTATCTAACTCAGAAAAATCAACAAACTTTCCACCATTATCTAGTGAATATGCTTTAATTTCATCCGCTCGTCTAATCCACTCTTCTGCCCCAGGCTCGAATTGATCTTCTGCTGCTTTTAACATAACCTCTTGAATATCACTAGGAATGCTATTCCATTTTTCTTCTGTCATCGCAAACACTGAATTAAAATGTCCGAAGTTAACTCCTTGCACCGTGTATTTAAATAAATCTTGGAAACCGTAACCTGTCCAATCTGCAAGACTATAAAAACTTCCTTCAAACGCACCACGACTCATAGCATCAAACATTTCAATGGCTGCCATTGTTACTGTTCCTACTCCAATACTATCAGCATACATTTCATGAATTCGCGAAGGAGTTCGTAACGTTGTACCTACAACATCACTTACTGCATTAAATTCATGTCCAGTTGTAGAGATGGAATATTCTTGAGTTGTTGGGAGGGCTAATACAAACAAATCTTTATCTGCAAATTCAGCTTCATGGAATGTCTTTCCATCTTGAATAGCAACATCACTTTCTACTAATCTCTTAAATGCTCTTGATGCAATTAATGTATCAGAATGTGTCAATGGTAACATTGTTACTTCTGCCATCGGGAATCGTTGAGGGTCATAGATTGGAAATAACGGTGCAGCAATATCGGCTATACCTTGGCGAATTCCATCTAGTTCATGAGTAGCTTCTACTAATTCACCTGAAGTAAACGATTCAAACTGAACTCTTCCATCTGTTTCTGCTTCTACTTGCTCCATCCAAGGAACGAAGAAGCCTTCCCACCAACCGTGAGTAGTACTTAAACCTGAAGTAACACGTAACGTAATTGTTTCTTCAGTATTATTATTTGCATTATCAGACCCACTATCATTTCCTTGTGTTTCTGAAGATCCTGAACATGCAGCTGTGAACATGACAGCAAGTGTAACGATACCTGCAACTAGCAATGTTTTCATTTTTTTCACTATAATTCCCCCTATGTAATACTTTCATTTTGTAAGCACTTACATCAACTTGTAGCAAATACAAAAACTAAAATTTAGACTGAGCGGTTGTTATACATAACTGTTGATTAAACTGACTAGTAGAGGCCACCTCCTTCATAATAAGATTTGTTCAAAAATTGAATTACAACTACTATTATGAAAAACCTTGTTGTAAGTATGAATATAACTTAATTTAATAATATCAATTTTCAGATTTTTTGACAACTGTTTATTTTTTGAATTTTATTTCAATAAATGGTGCTTTTGTTCACAAATAATTGTATAATTGTATAATGGTAATTAATAGTTATGATAGAATAAATAAGGTTAAAGACGACGAAGTGTTACCCTAAGGAGGTTTATCTATGTCACTAAGAAAGAAAAAAATTGAAAAAAAGAAAGAAGAAATTTTAAGATCTGCAGCAGAGGTCTTAAGTGAAAAGGGCTATCATGGTGCAACGATGGAAGATATCGCCACCAAATTATTAATGACTAAAGGTTCAATGTATTATTATTTTAAAAATAAAGAAGATCTTTATTTTCAATGTCATAGAATGATGATCGATAAAAGTAATGAGAAGATAGAAGAAATTACAAATAGCAATATGACCGCACTAGAAAAATTAAAAACTGCAATTGTTTCCCACATTCAATTGGCAACGTCTGAAAAAGCGATGTTTAGCTTAATGGATAAACCCGAACAAAAATTTTCTGGTGAATATTTAGCCGATATATTAGAACAACGGTCTGAATATGAGAAATATTTTGACAAAATTATTAAACAAGGAATTGAATCTGGCGAGTTTGATCATGTTGATCCTAAACTGTTACGATTACTTATTTTAGGATCATTGAACTGGATATTAGAATGGTACTCACCAGAAGGTGGAAAAACACAAGAAGAAATTTCTGAAGCCTTCTCCGATTACTTATTACGTATTGTAAGTAAATAATATCATTTCTTAGGCTTATTTAATGAACCTGGTTAGTCATTGACAGTTCTTTAACAAGCCTTTTTTTCACTAATTCATATTAAGAGGCTGACTCATAGTAGGTCGTCAGCCTCTTTTTCATTTTTACAACGATTACAGATGGTCCACAGTCAATGTTTCTAATGCATTTTTTAAATTATTAGTAAACTGAGCCGCAGTTACACCGTCAATAAAGCGATGATCATACGTAACGGATAATTTCATAATTGGTGCTATCACAATCTGATCATTTTCATTAACAACTGGCACCTTCGTGATGGCTCCAGCAAAAACGAGTGTTGATTGTGGCATATTAATGATTGGTGTTCCAGTTTCAATTCCTAAGCTTCCTAAATTAGAAACAGTAATAGTACCATAGGAAAAATCATTAATTGAAAGTGTATTGGTTTGTGCTTTTTCACCCAAAGCTTTAATTTCTTTGGAAACTTCCTGAACTGATTTCTTTTCTACATTCTTTACAACAGGAACAACTAACCCTTGCTCACTATTAATCGCTACACAAACATTTACATCTTCATAAACAATTACTTCGTTTCCTTCTAGCTTGCTGTTAACAATCGAATATTCACTTACTGCATTCCCAACGGTTTTCACTAATAGGTCATTAACGGTAACACCATCTAACTCTTTTTTAACCTTTAAAACGTTTTCCATGTTCACACTAACGACTTGTGTAAATTGAGGTATCGTTCTCCAGCTATTGGCCATGTTTTCGGCCATCTTTTTCTTCACATTATTAAGAGAAATCTTTTCTTTTACTTGCAGACCGTCTGATCCATTTACTGTTGTAGACGTTGCATTCTGAATATCTTTTTCAGTAATCAATCCATCTTTACCTGTTCCTACGACGGTTTCAATCGCAATACCAAGCTCTTTTGCCAGCTTTCTAGCTCTTGGAATAATTTTTATTTGGCCATCATTTGATTTAGGAGTCTCCGCCACTTGAGTTGCTGCCGCAACTTCCTTTTCGGCCTCTTTATTATCTTCAGAGTCATTGTTTTGGTTTTCGTACTTCGATAAATCAATTTCTTCATCTCCTTCACCAATAATAGCAATAACTGTATTGATTGAAACTTCTTCGTCTTCTGGAACTAATATCTTCTTCAATACTCCACTTTCTTGAGCTTCAATTTCAATCGTAGATTTTTCAGTTTCTAACTCAAATAAGTACTCACCTTTTTCAACAGATTCCCCTTCTTCTATTAACCAACTAGAAATCGTTCCTGCCTGCATCGTTACACCTAATCGTGGCATGATTACTTCTTTCATATTTCCACTCCTCGTATTCGACTATTTTTTCACTGTATAGTTAGTAATAAAATAAGTATTTATATTCAGAAAATTAAAATCCTAGTATTCCATCAGTTCATTAACCGTAGTGACAATTTGCTCTTCACTAGGACGATAAAATTGTTCTAAATAAATACTTTGGGCAATCGGAACGTCAGGGCTACCAATTCTTTTAATTGGAGCTTGCAAATCAAACATCGCTTCTTCAGAAATTTGTGCTGCAATTTCTGCTCCAGATCCACCTGTTTTTGGTTCTTCGTGAACGATTACAACACGCCCTGTTTTTCTAACAGAGGTTAAAATCGTTTCTTTATCAAGTGGTGCAAGTGACCTTAAATCGACGACTTCTGCTTCAACACCATTTTCAGCTAGTGTTTTCGCTGCTTTTAATGCAGTATGGACTTGTAACGCAGTTGCTAAAATCGTAACATCCGATCCCTCACGTTTTACATCTGCTTTTCCTAATGGAATTAAATATTCTTCTTCTGGTACTTCACCTTTCATGTCATAAAGCACTTTATGTTCGAAAAATAGCACAGCATCATTATTACGAATCGCAGTTTTTAATAACCCTTTAGCATCATAAGGGGTGGACGGAACTACGATATGCAACCCTGGTCCATGCATAAATAACGCTTGTGGACTTTGCGAATGTTCTGGTCCTGATCCCCCAGCAATTCCGATAGGTAATCGTAATGTAACAGGCATATCCATCGTTCCACCGTGCATCCAACGCCATTTTCCTAATTTATTATAAACTTCGTCAAATGCGATCCCGACAAAGTCACCAAATTGAAGTTCAGGTATCGGTCTTAATCCTGTTAACGCCATTCCTACTGCAGCCCCGACAATCGTAGTCTCAGCAATTGGTGTATCGAAAACGCGCTCCCCAAATTTGTCATGCAAGCCTTTTGTTGCACCAAACACGCCTCCAAATTTACCTACATCTTCACCAAACAAAACTGTCTTTGGATCACGTTCCATTTCTTCTGATAACGCTTCAATAATCGCTTGTCTCATATTAATTTTTCTCATCATTTAACCCCCTTATGAAAATAACCCTTCATAGATTCGTTTTGGATCTGGTAACGGTGCCTTTTCTGCTACTTCAATTGCTTCAAGAATTTCAGCTTCCACGGCATGATCAATATCTGCAAATTCACCTTCTGAACAAATACCATTCTCCATTAATTGTTTCTTAAAGTTCTTAACTGGGTCCCTATTTTCTTTCCAGTCTTGTAATACCTCAGCTGGAACATAATCATAAGGGTCACCTTCATAATGACCACGATGACGGAACGTCTGTGCTTCAATAAAGGTAGGCCCTTCCCCTTTTTTCGCTCTTTCCACGGCTTCTTTGACAACTTCATTGACTAGTAAAGTATCGTTACCATCAACGACGTAGTTTGCAATTCCATATCCTCCCGCCCAGTCAGCAATATGCTCTTTTACAGAATGTGTTTCAGTGTGGTGGCAAGAAATGGCATACTCGTTATTTTCACATATATAAATAACTGGAAGCTTGTATACACCAGCCCAGTTTAATGAACCATGTAAAGGTTCCCGAGACGCAGCACCATCGCCGAAGTAGCATAGAGTTACTCGATCGGTCCCTTGGATTTTAGCTGAATATGCTGTTCCTACTGCAAGGTTGAACTGCGAACCGATTGTTCCCGCTTGACCTAATACCCCTCTTGAAACATCGGCACTATGAACAATTCCTGCTCCTAACCCTCTTGTCGTTCCTTCAGTCGTTCCTAAAAAATCACCATATAATTTTGATAAGGGTACACCTTTTGCAATTTTCTGATTGCACCCTCTATGGTTATAAAAGATATAATCTTCGTCTCGCAAAACATTACGAATTGAACCAGCCGACAAACCTTCAGACCCTATCCCTGAATGATAAAAACCAGATACTTTCCCTTCTTGCATTAATCGAATTAAATGTTGATCGAACTTCCTAATTTTAATCATTGTTCGATAAAAGTCATGTAACGTCTCTTTCGTGTAACTTGATACATCAACATCTTTTTTGTAAATTTGCGCCATTTGTAATCACTCCTTTATTAATGATCATTTCATTGAGAAATGATGGTACCGTTATTTGGTTTGATAAATTTGAAATGAATGTCGTCTTTCCTCGTTCAATAAGTTATTGAGCACTCCAACCGCCATCAACTGGCATAATGAGACCTGTAATATAACTCGATTCGTCTGATCCTAGGAATAGTGCAGCATAAGCGATTTCCTCGGGTTGCCCCACTCTACGAAGAGGACCTGAAGCATAATTGTTTGCAATATCCTTATTTTGTAATACTTCTGCTATCATTGGCGTATCAATTGCCCCAGGACAAATACAATTAACTCTCACATTGTGCTTACCATAGTCGACCGCCATCACTCGTGTTAAGGCGACAACGCCCCCTTTTGCAGCTGAGTATGCATCTGCACCCTTAACACCAAGAATTCCATTCAAAGATGAATTGTTAATAATGCTACCTCGATTTTGATCGATCATCACTGGTAAAACATATTTGGACATTAAATAAACGCTATTTAGATTAATATTTAAAACTTTATTCCAATCATCAAACGGTGTTTTTAGCAAAGACGCCATTGTATACTTTGATTTAGAAGAAAAACCAATCCCTGCATTATTAAATAAAATATCGATTTGACCATAACGATCCATCACTTGATCTACTAAAGATTTGACTTTTACTTCATCCGAAACGTCGGTTTGAATAAAAATCGCCTCGAGTCCCTCTTCCTTAATTTCTTCTTCTACTTGTTTCCCCTGTTCTTCATTCCACTCGGCAATAACAACTTTTGCTCCTTCTTTCGCAAACAATTTCGCTGCAGCTTTTCCTTGTCCACTTCCAGCTCCTGTTATAATCGCGACTTTATCCTTTAATCTCACTAATCTTTTCCTCCTTTTTCAAAGTATATATAAATCTATTAACATTAGATTAAGTTGTTCTATAATCTATCATGACTTTTACTGCGTCTTTCGCATTCATTTGCGTATCAAATGCTTCCTTTGCATGTTCAATCGGAAACGTATGTGTAACTAATGACTTCGTCTGTACCTTCTTTTCCTTTAGTAGTTGAATAGCTTTCTTAATATCCCCCCCTAAACAACCAATGATTTTTGGAGCTTTATGCACAATCTTAGTCGTATCGATTGATGCTTTCTTTTCTGGCAATCCTACAAAAGCAATGACACCACCACTACGTACGATTTCAAAAGACTGTTCAACAGCTGACGGAGCACCTGCTGCATCCACGACAATATCCGCCATTGCCCCTTCATTAAAATGATAAGGACCGACTCCAACAACCTCTTTCATTCTTTCTAGTACATCTTCTTCAAGAGCATTAATAACGACATCTGCTCCCGCTTTTTTAGCGTATTCTAACCTTAGTGCTGAAACTTCAGTCACTACTACTTGATGTACGGGGATTGATTTCATCACCTGCATAACTGCATTTCCAATTAAACCTGCACCTAATATAACAACTTGATCTTCTTTTTTCGGCTTACATTGGTCAGCAGTATATACAGCAACAGATACTGGTTCAATTGTTGCTGATGTAATATCATCGATTTCATCAGGTACTTGAAAATAATTCATACCCACTTTAGCATTGGAGATTTTTACATACTCAGCGAAAGCGCCAGGTAGTCCGTAACCTGTTGATGCTTTAAATAAATCTGGACAAAGTGTATATTGTTTGCTTTTACACCAAAAACACGTTCCACAAACACCACTATAAAATCCTGTACCTCTTTCACCAACTTCAATGTTTTGGACCTTGTTTCCTACTTTCACGACTTCACCTGAAAATTCATGCCCCATAATCTGGCCTTTTTTTATATACAATCCCGTCCCGTAACTATGTACATCTGAACCACAGATTCCACACGCACTAACTTTAAGCAAAATATCACGGTCCCCAATTTCTGGGATATCTATTATATCTACTTGAATATCTCTAGGACCATAGTAAACGGCTGCTTTCATTTTACTAGCCATCTAAAACCATCTCCTTCATAAGATTTCTAACGAACATCTTCACAATTTAGGAATGGAAGATTTTTAAATTCGGTAATAAGTTATACTTTTTCTCATTTCCTATTGTCGTAGATTTGCCGTGACCTGGATAAACTTCTATTGATTCATCTAATTGAAATAATGTTTCTTTAATTGATTTTTTTATTAAATCGCGATTACCATAGGGAATTTCAGTAGGACCAATAAATCCATTTAACAAGGTATCTCCTGAAAATAAATAGTTTTCTAATAGGTAAGACACACTCCCTGGCGAATGTCCAGGAGTATGAATGACTTTCATCATAGAAAAGCCACATTTAAGCATTTCTTCTCCAGATAATAATATATCTGGCCAATCGCTAATAATTGGATTTTCATGATTATCAGATAAATTGAGTGAGGGTTGTAATAACCATTCAGCTTCTAAATGATGGGTGACGACAGGTGCGTTTGTGTACTTTTTGACTGTGTTCAAGCCAGCGATGTGATCATGGTGACAGTGAGTTAAAAAAATAAAGTCTACTTTTTTATTCCCAATATATTCAATAACATCGTTAGGCTCCTCTCCTGGATCAATAACAATGCAAAACGTCCCTTCCACATCTGTTACTACATAACAGTTCGTTTGCAGTTCTCCTAAAGGAAAAGCTCTAATAATGAGCTGATTCATGTATGATCCTCCTTCTAAAATGCAGCGGAAATTTTTTCTAAGACTAGTAAGTAAGTAAAATCACTTAGACTGAGCACTAACTCGACAATAGGTACGTTATTAGCTAGTAATATGAAATGCTTTCAAAATGATAGGAATTAACATATTTCCATTTCCTCTATAAGAATTATAACCCCTACTTACAGAATATTCAATAATTAACTCATATATTAGAAATTGAATTATTGTTCAATTAAATTTATTCGTTTTCTCTTAATTTTCCAACTCTTTGAAATAAAGAACGTTAGGGGGAATAACTTACCTATTCTTTCACTCTACTAAGATATTAAACGAATAAATTACAAAAAGAGCTTTTAAAGACAAGTATTTTGTCTTAGAAGCTCTTTTCCTAGTATAGTTAGAATTTAACCAATAAAGTGAAACTACCATCAGTGAGGGTTTTCCTCTTCCCCTACTGATGGTTAGTTTAGGCCAACACGATGTGGGTGACACAGACGTTGCCACAGTACGTGGTAACGTCTGTGTTCATTTAGCTGCTACTGGCAGTTTATCCGCCATTTATTCTTCTTTGATCCCTCGAAGTCTTGAAGTGGGGTGTTACTGGCAGTTGATGCGGGATAAAACTAATATTTTTAAATTTCGTGATTACACTTTCTTTGTTTATGTGAGTCCATATATTTGACCTGATTTCTGCCTGAGTTTTTAGCTTCGTATAATGCTTTGTCTGCACAATCAATTAAACTATCAATAGAAGTAATCTGTTCATTACCTTGAAACATGGTTGCTACTCCAAGACTAATGGTGACCACATCACTTACGTTTGAACTTGTATGAGGGATTTGACTTATTTCAACATTGCGTCGCATCATCTCTGCAATTTTCACAACTCCTTCAAAGCTTGTCTCAGGTAACACAACAGCAAATTCTTCGCCGCCGTAACGGGCAACTAAGTCTGTTGCTCGATTAACTGTATTTTGTAATATTTTTTCCACTTTCTTTAAACATTCGTCACTTTCTAAATGCCCGTATGTGTCATTATATGGTTTGAATTTATCGATATCTAACATGATAAGCGACAAATTGGTTTGATTTCTCAGTGCACGTTTCCATTCGGTTTCAATATGATTATCAAATCTCCTACGGTTCGGAATACCTGTTAACCCATCAAGAGAAGATAATTGTTCCAAGACATCATTCAACTCCTGTAACTTTTCATTAGCCACAACTAATTCCGTTTCTCGTTGTTTTCTTTTATCCATTTCATCCTTTAGTCGAAGGACTGAGCCAATACGGGCGTGTAATTCAACGGTGTTAAACGGCTTTGTTACATAATCGCTCGCTCCAGCTTTAAACGTTTGTTCAAGGACCTTGACATTACTCAATCCTGTCACCATAATGACTGGAATGTCTTTTACGTCTTCAATTTCTTTTATTTGACCACAAACTTCAATTCCATCCATCCCAGGCATGATCACATCTAGTAAAATTAAATCAACTTCTTTCCCTTCGATATGAAGGATTTCAAACGTACGTTCAGCAGAGTCTGCCATGATAATATTTGCGAAACCCGCTTTTTTTAATAACCTTTCTAAAAGCATCCGGCTATCAATACAATCATCGACAATTAATATTTTTCTCCCCATTTTTACCCCTCATTTCATGCCTTGTGTTTCAATAAAATGATGAATTATATCTAGTAATACCCTTTTTTTGACTAGTTTGGTTAAATGTCGCAACCAGCTACGAAGCTCTTCTCTGTTTCTTCTAGCATTGCTTATGCTGTTATCTCGACTATATTCATTGGTTTTCTATTGTTTTTTTGTTCCCATTCTCTTATTTTCCGAGTAGCTAAATGACCATCCATCATCTCGATATCCAAAAAAATAATGTCATAGTTTGTATTCTTAACTTGATCTAAAATTCTGTTTTTAACGATGTCTGACGTATGGGGAGTTTTTTAAGTAAGCTTCGAATAACAATTAATTTTCAACGGAATCTTCCACAAGTAAAAGACGGAACATGGATGGAGAATGTACTGTTCTAAAAATTCCGCTCCTGTTTGGCGATCTGTAATTAATCTATAGGGATTAATATCTTCATAAAACTACCAACTATTCATAACGAAATTCAATTTGATTTAGGGATTCTATAGAAAATTCGAATGAAATCATTTCTATATTCGTGTCTTTTTTACTACATTTTTAGAAATCGAAAGTGTAGTATAATTCACTGAAAAATTGGGGGGAACATACAAAAAAGTCAAGCGGAGCTTGTCAACTCTACCCGACTTTTTTACTATTATTTTTAGTTTTCATTTTAACTTAAACTATTATACTAACAATAATCTTCTTTTTTATCTTTAGAAAAGTAACTGAACCATTTTGTAACTTTTCCTTTTAACGATTGATCTTGTTTAGTTGCTGCGGTTTCTCTAAAATGTTGAACAAATTCTTGAAAATGCACTTCTCTTTCTTCTAACTTTTGGTGAATAAATAGCTTTTCTTCATTTTCTCGTTCTATTTCTTGTCTTAACTTAAGAATTTCATCTATAGTTTGATCAGATGTGTCTAATAGCATCTGTGAATAAGATTGAACAAGTGAAGTAGTTTTATTATGACCAAGATGAATTTCTTTTTTAACTTCATTTTTAATCTCTTCTTTTGTTTCCTGAATCATCTCATCTCTAAAAGAGAAAATTGAGTTTGTCAATTTTTCAACACTCTCTACCGTTTCTTGTTGTAACGATAAGATTGTTTCATAACGATGTTCACCCTCTACATCTTCAATCTCCTCTTTTTCCTCATTGACTTCGACTAAGATATTAGTTTCTAAAATGTACTTTACATCGTCATCCTTAATATTCTTATCTTTTAATAATTTTATCTTTTTTAAAGTCTCAATCTCATAATCTGTATACAACCTTGCCCCTGTTCTCGTTCTTTGGACATAAAGCATCCCCTCAAACGTTCTTTCCCATTTTCTTAAATTCCCAATCGGGATTTTCAACAACTTCGATACTTCTTTTGTAGAATATTTATTAATTTCATTTGCCACCTGAATCTCTCCTTTCTATTTTTGGTAGGCTATTAAGGCTATTAAGGCTATTAAGGCTATTAAGGCTATTAAGGCTATTACATCACTATTAGATAGACCTTGACCTTACTCCTTCAAGGTGACAAAACTTCTAATAACTACCTATATTTCTGCATTCCTTTCATATTTTAAAAAGAAGCACGATTCGGCTCGGTTCTTGCTCTACTAAGTAGTCAAATACAAAAACTTAGTTTTTTTCTATCAAAATAAGTAAATAAAAAGTAGTTTTTGACGTTACTGTTAATTATATTGCTAATTCAAAATAGCTAAATAATTATTTTTCGTATATAATAAATATAATTCGCATCCCGAAATAAAATAATGTTTACTTTAAATGTTTACTTTAATAGGAGCTGTCTATTTGTCTAAAATCATGAATTTCATGCCTTGAACTACATGAATTAAAAACTAAAATTTCCTTAACATCGTTTAGCTATGAGGACTGACAGTTTAAAATGTACCCTAAACAGTAGCACAAAGAGCGTTCCTAGAAATAGGTACGCTCCTTGTAATACAAAAATGCTATCACTATTTTTTATAGTTACATCCATCCTTATTAGGAATTCTTAATGATTATTATCCATTGGCCCTGTTTTCTCAATTTTCGTTGACTTTTCGTTAAATAATACTTTTATTTAACTCCTCTTCAAATGATGGCCTTATGCCATTTAAAGGATTTGTTTTCTCTAAGGCATAGGCGAAGTTAAGAATTTCAGTCTCTTTAAAGGCTGGCCCGATAATTTGCATCCCTACTGGTAATCCTTCGCTTATACCACAAGGAACTGAAATAGATGGAAGTCCTGTAAGGTTAGCAGGGCAAGACAAACGTACACCTTGACTAGTTGTATCAATTCCAATAGTAGGAGGAGCAACAGGTAATGATGGACCAATGATCACATCGACTTTTTCAAATGCTCTTACAAACTCTAGATCGATCATTCTTCTTATTTGTTGTGCTTGTAAGTAATCAACACCACTAGGAACCATTCCTAGCTTAAGATTTAATCTGACATCCTCACCGAAGTCATTTGGACGTATTTTAATGTTACGAGCATGTATCGTTGTTGATTCAGCCAAAATTGTAATATACTCTGCGAACATCGCATATTTAAGCGATGGGACTTTGATGACTTCGACGGTAGCTCCCATACTTTCGAGTTGCTTAATCCCGTCTCTAACTGTCTTTTCAATACCATTGTCAATTTCTTGGAAGAAATAATCCTCAATAATACCGATAACTTTTCCTTTAATATCACCTGTTAGATAGTTAGAATAGTTCTCAATCGGTTTCTCAATGGTAGTAGGATCTTTTTCATCATAGCCAGCAATATACTCTAGAAGGATGGCGGCATCTTCAACTGTTTTCGTCATTGGTCCAATATGGTCTAAACTCCAAGATAGAGGAAAACATCCATATTTACTAACACGACCGTGTGTAGGCTTTAAACCCACAATTCCACATGCTGCTGCTGGCATTCGAATCGATCCACCCGTATCAGTTCCTAGCGAAGCAATCGTCATATCTGCTGCAACAGCTGCACCAGACCCCCCACTTGAACCCATTGGATTTCGTTGTAAATCCCAAGGGTTACGGCAAGCTCCAAAATGGGGGTTGTCCGTTGTCGCTCCCCATGCATATTCATGCATATTTAGTTTACCTGTAAAAACAGATCCAGCTTCTTTTAGTTTGGTTACAACCGTTGCATCAAAATCTGGTACAAAGTCTTTATGAATTTTTGACCCGTACGTAACCGTTTCCCCTTTAAAATTAAGGATATCTTTTAACGCTAAAGGAATTCCATGTAAAACCCCCTTATAATTTCCATTACTAATTTCAACCTCTGCTGCTTTTGCTGCCTCAAGAGCCGTTTCCTCATTGATGTCAATATAAGCATTTATCGTAGGATTATATTCTTTCGTTCTTTTTAAAACTGCTTCAGTTATTTCAACAGGTGATAGTTCCTTAGATTCGACTAAGGGCGCTAAGTCGGCAATCGTCTTTTTTGCTAATTCACTCATATTACTTTCCCTCCTTTGGAGCATGGCATAGGGCAATATCTAATTCATTTTGTAGTACATCACCCAAATCCTGTTTTAATGCTTGAATTCCTTCCCATTGAGCTTGAAGTGCTACACTTTCCTCTTCTGTAACTTCAATTCCTTTTGCAGTTAATAGATCATACATTGTCATATGAAAACACTCCTCATTTTTTAATTTTTTTTACTTACTTGTATTTAATTCGTTAATAATTCTATTAAATTAGGTTTCTTTGAAAATTGTGGATTATTCTTTTCAAAAGCATATGCAAAATTTAGTACATCTTTTTCGTTGAATGCTGCTCCCATAATTTGTAGCCCTACTGGAAGACCATTACTAAATCCGCACGGTACCGAGATCGCAGGTATTCCTACTAAGTTTGCTGGACTTGTTAAACGAATTAAGCTATCTAATGCAGGATACTCTTTTCCATTAATAACAACCATCTCGTCGCCAATTGTTGGAGGTAGAGCAGGCAATGTAGGTGATATTAATACATCTACTTGATTAAAGACGTTAGCAAATTCTTTGATCATCATTGTTCGAACTTGCTGCCCTTGGAGATAATCTACAGCTGATGGGATATTGCTGAATTTCAATAAATGTTGAACATCTGGACCAAATTGATCTATTCGACTGATCAAGTTATTGCGGTGAATGGTTGCTGACTCCGCCATAAACGTAATGTATTCAGCATATTCCGAATATTTCAGTGATGGAATATTGACTAGTTCCACTTTAGCTCCTAAAGATTCAAGCTGTTTTATAGCAGTTTCAACTAACTGTTTTACATTACGATCAACCCTATTAAAAAAGTAATCTTCCTCAATTCCAATTACTTTTCCTTTGATATCACCCGTTAAGACAGATGCATAGTTTTCAACAGGTTTATCAATTGTTGTTGGATCTTTTTCATCATAACCAGCAATATACTCTAGCAGTATCGCCGTGTCTTCCACTGTTTTTGTCATTGGACCAATATGATCTAACGACCAAGATAACGGAAAGCATCCATATTTGCTTACTCTGCCATGAGTTGGCTTTAATCCAACAATTCCGCAAGCTGAAGCTGGAATTCGAACAGAGCCAGCCGTATCAGTACCTAAAGACGCAATCGTTAAATCAGCAGCAACTGCAGCGGCAGAACCACCACTAGATCCTCCTGGAATTTTTTCCATATTCCATGGATTACGACAAGGGCCATAATGAGGATTGTTATTTGTTGGCCCATATGCATATTCATGCATGTTGAGTTTTCCAGTGAATGTTGTTCCTACTTCTTTTAATTTTGAAACAACAGTAGCATTCTCACTCGCAATAAAATCTTGATGAATTTTCGAGCCAAATGTAACACGTTCATTTTCAAAGTGTAAAATATCTTTTAGTGCCATTGGAATTCCGTGCAAGGGACCTTTATAAATTCCTTGATTGATTTCTGCTTCTGCTTGCTTAGCATCCTCCAGTGCTTTTGCCTCATCTATACTAATAAAGGCATTAATTAAAACATTATAGTCCTTTGCTTGTTTTAATACTGATTGCGTTACTTCGATCGGTGATATTTCTTTAGATTTGATTAAAGGGGCTAATTCAGTAATGGTTTTCTGGTAAAGGGGTTGTTCCATTCCATCATTCCTCTCACTTTTTTCAAAAATAGAAAAGTTATGATTACAAATCTATTTCTAGATTAATAGATAAGGATAGAACTCGTAGATTATATTAAAACTTTATTAAGGTTGGGTTTTCTCCCTTGTAGAGGGTTGGTTTTTTCAAACGCATAGGCGATATTTAAAATCATTGCTTCGCTAAATCCTGGCCCCATTATTTGCATACCAACTGGTAATCCTTCACTAAATCCACAAGGAACCGAAATAGCAGGTAACCCTGTCAAATTAGCAGGTGCCATCAATCGGGTTGATGCCCCAACGATATTATCATCACCAATTTTTGGCGCAGTAAATGGGAGCTGTGGAGAGACGAGTACATCAACTTTTTCAAATACACTCGAAAATTCTCGTTTCATGATGGTTCTAATTTGTTGTGCTTGTAAGTAATCGACTGCAGAAGGAACTTCACCTAATTTTAAAAGGGAAAGGACATCCGCACCAAAGTCTTCTGGACGAGCCCTTAAACTGTTTTGGTGAATGGTTGTTGCTTCTGTCAAAATCGTTGTCATTTCTGCAAATACGGTATATTTAAGGGAAGGTATTTTTACAATTTCGATTTTAGCACCTAGTTGTTCTAACTTTTTAATTCCTTCTCTTACAACATTCTCTACACCGCTATCGATATCGTTAAAAAAGTAACCTTCGTCAATTCCAATGACTTTACCTTTGATATCTCCAGTTAGCATATTGGAATATTCAATCGAATTTGTATGTTGAGTGGTAATATCCATTTCGTCTTGGCCAGCAATATATTCCAGCATAATGGCACTATCTTCCACGGTTTTAGTCATTGGTCCAATATGATCTAATGACCACGCGAGAGGAAAACAACCATATTTACTGACTAGACCATGGGTTGGTTTTAACCCAACGATTCCACATAAAGCAGCTGGCCCGCGAATTGAACCGCCCGTATCCGTTCCTAACGAACCAATCGTCATATCCGCAATGACAGCAGCTCCTGATCCGCCACTAGATCCTCCAGGAATTCTTTCAAGGTCCCACGGATTTCTGCACGGACCATAGTGCGGATTATTCGTTGTCCCTCCCCAAGCATATTCATGCATATTCAACTTTCCAGTAAAAACTGCTCCTGCGTCTTTTAGTTTAGAAACAACTGTGGCATCATCAGGTGAACGAAAGTCTTGATGGATTTTCGAACCGATAGATGTTTTTTCACCCTTAAAGTAGAGAATGTCTTTGAGGGCTAGAGGAATACCGTGTAATTTCCCACGGTATTCTCCTTGACTAATTTCATCTTCAGCGATCCGCGCTGTCGCTAATGCATTTTCTTCGGTGATATCAACGTAGGCATTAATTTGTGGATTATACTTTTTCACTTGACTTAAAACGGATTTCGTTAACTCAACAGGTGATATCGATTTGTTTTTCACTAAGGGAGCTAATTCGGATATACTCATACGAAATAATTCTTCCATATCATACTCTCCTTATTATTAGATTTTTTGTTCGATTTGATAGATTTCTTCTCTTCGATCACCCATAATAGAATTTAATTTCGTTTTCTGTTTCCCACTTCTAGCTTTTGATAAATCACAAGATGCTAATAACAACTCTTCTTCATCAAGACTTGCTGGACCAGTAACACACCAACCATCAGAATCGACGATGACGCTGTTACCTATGAACGGTTGACCACGCTCTACGCCAATTCGATCTGCACAAGCTACAAAAACACTGTTCATATGAGCATTTGCTTGAGCGATATGAACGGCCATTCTTTTCTCTTCCTTCGGTTGATTAGCCATTGGTACCCAATTTGTTGCAACACAGACTAAATCAACATCTTGTTTCGCATAGACACGAAATGCTTCAGGAAACCAAATGTCATAGCATACTAAAATTCCAACCTTCCCATATTTTGTTTCAAATACAGGAAACCCTAAGTTGCCTTCCTCAAAATAATATTTTTCTTCATTCCAGAGATGGTTTTTCCTATAGGTCCCGATATATCCTTCAGGACCTATAAGAACGGCTGAATTATAAAGCTTCTCACCTTCTTTCTCATTAATACCAGCAATAATATAAACATTGTTTTGTTTGGCAGCCTGAAGCCATGATTGAATAGTAGGTCCATTCGGAATCTCTTCTGCTAGAGATAGAGCTTCCAGCCTACTCTTAAACACATAACCAGAATTACATAACTCAGGCAGGACAATGATATTTGCCCCTTTATTACTTGCTTGATTGATAAGTTCAATTGATTTTCTCGTATTTCCTGAGATATCCCCAAATACTGGCTCCATCTGTATGCAAGCAATATTAACTAAGTTTTCTTTGTGGTTCATCTTGGAATTCAACTCCCTCTTCTATAGGTGGGTTATAACATGCATACTGATGACCACCTTCAAGGTGTACAACTTCTGGATGTGCCTCATAACAAACGTCTGTTGCATATCCACATTTTTCTGAGAAGACACATCCCCCTCCTTTCCCAGTCGTTTCATTCACATTATCTAATAATGTTTTTTTGTCTAGCGATAGTACTGAATCTAATAACATTCTTGAAACGGGATGGTAAGGAGTGTCATATAATGTGTCACTAGCCGCTAACTCAACCAATTGCCCTTTATACAAGACAGCTACACGGTCACAGAAAAACTTGATAATACTTAAATTGTGTCCGATAAATAAATAAGTCAAATTAAACTCTTCTTGGAGATCAAGTAATAGATTTAGAATTTGAGCTTGAATCGATACATCTAGTGCTGAAGTTGGTTCATCTAAAACTAGAAATTCAGGTTTTAATGCTAATGCTCTCGCAATACCGATCCTTTGCCGTTGACCACCCGAAAATTCATGTGGATACCTGACAAAATGCTCTTCTTTTAAACCAACTTTTATTAGTAATCTTAATACTTCCTCCTCAGCCTCCTTTTTAGTATTAGCAACTCCCAAGCGTAACATTGGATTTACGATTTGCTCGCCAATCGTTTTTCTAGGATTAAATGATGAAGCACTATCTTGAAAGATAATTTGCATCTTTCGGTAGTATTCTTTCATTTCTTTATGTGAGAGCTTCGTAATTTCTTTCCCATCATAGATAATACTGCCTGCAGAAGGTTCTATTAATCTTAATACCATTCTTCCAATCGTTGATTTACCAGAACCAGACTCACCAATTAAACCAATGATCTCACCTTTTTTGATCGTCAAGTTGATTCCATTTACCGCCTTGAATGTCTTAGAGTTTCTTTTAAAGAAACCATTTCCTAATGAGAATTCCTTTTCTAAACCTTTAACTTCTAAAAAGTTCTGCATAAGCTTCCTCCTCATTAAAGCAACGCACTAAATGACCATTCTCTTTAATGCTTACTTTAGGAAATTTATTTTGACACTCACTTGTTGCCTCATTACATCGACTGTAAAAACTGCAACCAATCGGAAGGTTCAGTAAATCAGGTGGCGACCCAACAATCTGTTGTAGACGTTTTTTCTTCCATTTTGAACTTTTTTCAAATATAGCTAGAGACGTCTCAGGCATTGCATTCATTAATCCTTTTGTGTAAGGATGTTTTGGTTTCGTGAGTATTTCTTGTGTAGCCCCATATTCAACAATGCGTCCAGCATACATAACCGCTACATAATCACAAAGGTTAGCAACTACACCAAAGTCATGAGTGATAAACAGAATACTAGTGTTCAACTCCTTGTTTATCTTTTTTAACAAGGCTAGAATTTGCATTTGAATGGTGGCATCTAGTGCAGTTGTTGGTTCATCTGCAATTAATAATTTAGGCTTACAACTTAATGCCATTGCAATCATTGCCCTTTGTCTCATTCCTCCACTTAAAGCATGTGGATAGGAGTTTAACACACGATCGGGATCGTGAATCCCGACCAAATCAAGTAAATTCTTAGCCTCTTCAATAGCTGCCTTTTTAGATAGACTTTGTCTATATTGAATAATTTCCAACATTTGATTTCCTACTGTAAATGAAGGATCCATCGCTGTTAAAGGGTTTTGGAAAATCATTGCAATATCATTACCTCGAATTTTGCGATACTCTTTTTCTGTTTTCTCCACTAAATTAATACCTTCAAAATTAATAAAACCATTTACGATTTTTCCATTTGGTTTTGGAATAAGCCCTAGTATCGAAAGGCCTGTAATACTTTTCCCTGAACCTGACTCTCCAACAAGAGCCATAATTTCACCAGCTTTAATTGTTATATCTACACCATTCACTGCCCTAACTAAGCCATTTGGAGTAGAGAATTGGACTTCTAAGTTATTGATTTCAAGTAAAGTCATAATCATCTCTTCCTCTCTTTATTGTGTACGTTTAAATGGATCTAAAGCATCACGCAGACCATCACCTAACCAGTTAAAGGCTGTTGCTATAATTAATATGACAAGTCCAGGAATTGTTGCGACATGAGGAGCCCCTTGCGTAAGTACCGATAATCCACCTGCTGTCATTCTGCCCCAATCTGCATGAGGTGGTTGTATCCCTAACCCAAGAAAACTTAATCCTGCGGCAAAAACAATCATTACGCCTGTTAATGTCGTAGCGTATACAATTAAATCAGATACCACATTAGGCAATATTTCTTTAAATAAAATTTCAAACTTATTAGCTCCTAAAGCTTTGGCGGCCTCAACATACTCTTTTGTTTTTTCGTTTACTGTGGAGGTGTATACAACCCTTGTCATGTAAGGGAGTAACACAAGACAGATTGAAAGCATAATTGCAGTCATTCCCGAGCCAACAATTGCTGCGATTGCTACAGCTAATAAAACCATTGGGAAGGCAAACAAAATATCTAATAACCTCATAATGACCTCACCGAGTCGCTCGAAATATCCCGCAACTAACCCTAAAGTTAAACTCACTGCAAACATAATCAGAATAGGAACTATAGCTGAGACTAGCGACAATCTACCTCCCCATATGAGCCTACTCAGTATGTCTCTGCCTTGGTCATCTAACCCTAGAATATGGCCAGGAGTTCCCATTCCTAAAAGTCGTTTTGAACCATCCGTAACATTGGGATCATAAGGTGCAATTACAGGGGCAAGGATTGCAACAAGGATTGTAATAGCGATGATAATAGCTCCTGTCATTGCAAGCTTATCTTTTTTGAACACTCGAATTGATTGTTTTAATGCATTACTACCTATGGAAATTTGCTTATTAGTTAAAGGTTCCTTATCAATAGCTAAATTTTTATCCATCTTTTTCCCCCCTAGCTCTTCAATCTTGGATTTAACGACGTCACGATAAGGTCATTTATTAAATTCAATACAACGAAGCTAATGGCAATAAATAAAACACCAGCTTGAATCATTGGAATATCTTGAGCATTGATAGAAGTGTATAACTGACTTCCAATTCCAGGCCAAGAGAAAACAACTTCTACGAATAATGCTCCTCCAAGTAAGTATCCAATTTGTAATCCAGACATGTTTAATAATGGTGAAAGGATATTTCTAAACACATGTTTACTAATAATCTTAGATTCTGGGATTCCATTAGCACGGAATGTTTTAATATAATCCATGTTTAACACCTCAATAATGCTACTACGTGTTAACCTAGCAATTACTGCTAGAGATACCGTCGCTGTTGCAAATGCTGGTAAAATAAGGTGTTGTAATAAACCACTAAAACTTGGACCAGTTCGCATATTATACATTCCTGATGAAGGTAACCATCCTAATTTAATTGAAAAGAACCACATGATCACAATTGCTAACCAAAAAACTGGAGTATTAGCACCAAACTGAGCGATAAACATGATAAATCGATCAAAGAAAGTATACTTTTTTAACGCTGCTAATAAACCAATTAGGACACCTCCAACTAGACATATTACTAGTGCTCCTGCTGTTAAAATTAATGTGTTAAGTAACTTAGGAAGTAAAAAATCTGCAACAGGAATTCTCATCGCGATTGAGGTTCCTAAATCTCCTTGCAGGACACTGAGTAGCCATATCCCGTATTGGACGAAGAATGGTTGATCTAATCCAAGTTCAGCTCTTAATTCAAGGATAGCTTTTTCTGTCGCCGCTTGACCAAGAATAATTCTAGCAGGGTCCCCTGGAATTAAATAAACCATTAAAAACACTAAGAATGAAACACCTAGCAGGATGGGAATAATGGATAAGATTCTTTTCAATAAATAGACAAACATACAAAGCCTCCTATCTTGTTAGAGTTTAGGTTGCTAGCACTACATCTAGCAACCTACCTATTTTTAGTTGATGGTTACATCGATTAGGTCGTACCACTCTTCATTAGGAGCGATAAAGCCTTCCACATAATCAGCCATTATATAAGGTGCAGTATCATTAACAATTGGAGCAAATGCAGCATCTTCTGCTAAAATTTGATTCGCTTGTTTCCAGTATTCGTCCGCCACATCTGGATCAAGTTCTGTAATTGCCTTATGAACAAGTTCTTCAAATTCTGCACTGTAGTAATTACCTGCATTCCCTATACCGTTTTCACTCCCGATGATTGAAATGAAATATGGTGTAGACATACCCCATGACATTTGGTTAAATCCTACATCTGGATCCATTGTTGTCCAAAACCCTAAATACGTAATCCATTCATAAGTGTCCAAAATAACATTGATGCCCACTTTAGCTAAATCTGCTTGAATCCATTCAGCCATTGGCACTGGAATCAGCTGCCCTGAACCATCGATAGACGTCTGGAACTTAACCTCAAAACCATCACCATACCCAGCTTCTTCTAGTAATTCTTTTGCCCTTTCAGGATTATACTCATAATCAACAAAGTCTGGGTCAAATGCTGAATTTGCAGGTGTTTGTGCACTTGTTGAAGGAGTTGCAGTTCCTCTTAATAAATCATTCGCCATCCCTTCTCTATCGATTGCCATGATAATTGCCTGTCTAACTCTTAGATCTGACATTGCAGGATGGTCAAAGTTAAAGTTCAAGTACCATGAATGTGGTGGTGCCGATTGTTCAAGTTTAAACCCACTATCCACTAAACGTTCAACACTATCTGGTGTTGGAACTGCGATAATATCAACCTCTCCAGACTCTAACGCTAATACACGAGCTGAAGCATCTGGTATTGGTCTAAAAATAACTCCATCAATATGAGGCTTTTCACTCCAATAATCTTCATTACGAACAAGTTCAATTCTTTGCCCTCTTTCACGGGCTGCGAACATAAATGGGCCTGTTCCAACTGGATTTTCAGCATACTGGTCATTACCTGCTTCCATAAGAGCAGTTGGACTTAATATCCCTGTTGAACCCTGTCCACCTTGTGTTAACAAGCTAAGGAATGCTGAAAATGGTTCTTCAAATTCAAATACAAATGTATATTCATCTTCAACACGAATATCTTTTATTCTTTCATAAACTAGACTTAAGCTTCCCGCACTATTTGCATCATAGTATTCAAAGTTTGGATCCCACGCTCGACGAACATTGAATTCAACTGCTTCTGCATTAAAATCAGTTCCATCATGGAATTTAACACCTTCTCTTAAATGGAATGTGTATGTTAATCCATCCTCTGAAATATCCCACGATTCAGCTAAGCCAGGCTTTATTGGGGGATACATTTGGTTAGGGTCTGATAAATCACCGGTTACGAGTGACTCATGAATTTGTCTATTGATACGGAATGTTACCCATCCACCTGCTCGGTGTGGATCTAATACATCAGCTTCTGATTCAATACCAATAATTAATATTCCGCCACCTCCACTGCCTTCAACCCCTTCAGAGGAACATGCAGTAGTTAGAGTTAATGCCAAAAGTAATAACATAAACAACAGCGCTTTTTTCAATTAAATCCACCCCTCTTTTTTAAAATTACGTTTTGTGTTTTTTGATTTGGTATGTATTACCTCCTTTTCTGCCTTTATAATAATTTGAATATTTTGAGTTGTCTCAAAATGTGTAATATTTTATTACATGTTATTTGAAAATAGAATTTCTAATCGTTTTTTTTCATATTAATGAAAACGCATTCAAAAATTCAGTCTTTTTATCAATCTTCATTTCACTTTTGTGTTGTTATATCAAAGTTTCAGATGAACTCTTATAGAAATTCCGATTTTGAAACTATGAAACTCTGATCCTAGATTTACTATTTTGATATAACAAAAACAACTAATAAAATGATAAAACTTTAGAGAACCAAATAATAAATTTAATCATTTTTAAACGAAATGAAACAAATTGCAGGAAATTGCAAAGCCTTTTAAAAACAGGTGACGTGTTAGTAGAATAACTAGTACTGTCAATGATTATATAAAACTAATACAGGTACTATCCATTTTTTTGGATAGTACCTGTATTAGTGAATTAATCAATAAATCCCTCTAGAATAAGCATTTAAAATAAATGTTTAATATCCATCCTCGCGATGAACTTGATATAAATAATTAAATAAGTAGAAATACAATTCAGCATATTTCATTTCACTACAACAATGTCCTTTTTCAAAACAGTGCTCACCAATGTACAAAATCACTAGGTCAAGAACTTTTTCTGTGTATTAATTTTTTTTCTCTTCAGAAAGTTCTACTTTTTTCCCGCCAACCGATAAGAAATGATAAATTTCCGCACCTTCTTTTAACTTGGTTATTCCGTTAATGTATGGCTTAACTAAGTCTTTGAAATCTTCATAGACCCCTTCATTTTCTAAGTGACCATACACATAAACTTTTTTTTCATCAACAATATATGAAAGATATCCAACCGCTTCACCGTCTCGATTCACGATATTTAATACTTGTGCATCTTGTTTATTTAATTCAGGCGAAAAATAAATATCCACGACTTTCCCTCCAATCCGATGTACTTTTTAAAGTCCTATATGAAAATTAAATATTGTTAACTCAAAATAAACTTCATTGCAGTAATGTTAATAATAAAGTAATTGTTACTATACTAATTAATGTCGTCATTAATGTAATACTCGAAACAAGTTTCGGTTCAGAATCAAATTGTACGGCATACATAACGATCGTTGCCGCTGATGGCATCGCTGCTGATACGATGAGAACTTTTGTAAGTAAGGGGTCTATTGGTAAAGCTACTGTAATTCCATAAGCAATAATTGGCGAGAGGATTAAACGAACAACTGTACCATATGCTATTTTTCCCCATTCAAAGTTTCTTAATTCAATTAACGCCAACTGCATTCCTAGTATAATCATGACTGTCGGCACCGTTGCTTCTGCAATAATGTCAACTGTTGCCATCAAATTATTAGGCATCGCTACATTAAATCCCTTAGCCAGTAGAGCAATTATGACCGCATATGTTGCAGGCATTAAAAAAACCGCTTTCATTGCGATCTTTATCCCCGCATTCCCTCTTGCTGCATAATATACACCAAAGAAATTCATGATAATTGCCTGTAACACGAGAAAAGATACTGAATAATCAAACCCTGCCTCACCATAAGCAAATAAAATGATCGGTGCGCCGTAATTTCCAGTGTTCATAAACGCAGTAGCTAGAATCATTCCTCCTTCTGTTGATTGAGGGTACTGCCTAATAAATGAATAGATTTTATTAATAATAATAAGAGCAAAAAGAAGTACAATCGAAAAAATAACCATATAAAAATACTGAAGATTTAACTCTGCTGTATAAAACGTTCTGAAAACTAAACAAGGTGTCATAATATAAATTGCCACTTCAGAAACAGCAGGTATTTTTATTTTTCTCCATTTCTGTACTAGAAAGCCAATGAGAAATACGAGAAGGACAGGTAAAACAACTTCAAAAAATATTACCAACTACCATCCCTCCTTTTTTACTCAGACATTTCTCGTTTTAAAAAAGAGACGGGTTACAACCGCCTCTCTACCTATTAACTAGAATTCGTTAAATATTCAACAACTGCATTTACAGCATCCTCACTGTCCACACCAACAGCTTTTACTGTAATCGTATCACCATTTTGCAAATTCAACGTAATTAACCCTAAAAAACTCTTTAAGTTTACTTCGATAGGATTTCCACGAAAAACTTTACGCAAAAATATTTCCGACTGAAAGGGCTGTATGATTTTACTTAATTCAATAATTGTCTTATCTTCACCAATATTAATCGAAATGTCTTTTGAACTACTTTTTTTCACCAATAGTCTCCCCCATAATTACCTGAAATTTAATAACATTAATGAAAGTTGCGGAATGAAGATAATAAGCAAAAGTGCAAATAACATGACCAAGAAAAATGGAACGATCGCTTTCGAGATGGCCTCAATCGATAAACCTGATATTCCTGAACCGACAAATAAATTGACACCTAGAGGTGGGGTAATAAACCCGATAGCTAGATTAACGATCATTAAAATTCCAAAATGAATGGGATCATAACCAATATTAATTGCGATCGGTAATAAGATTGGCGTTAAAATAATGATTGCCGCTAACGTATCCATAAAACAACCAACAATTAAAAGTAAGAATGTGATTAGTAAAATAAGTACAGTTGGGTTTTCTGAAATATTTAACATCGCTTCGGCCACTTGATTTGGAATTTGTTGGACTGTTAACAATCGTCCAAATGCAGTTGCCGACCCAACAATGATTAAGACTGTTGCCGTTGTAAGTGCAGCATCAATAAAAACTTTTGGCATATCTTTAACTTTAAGCTCACGATATAAAATCATCCCTGCTACTAAACCATATACGACCGCAATAACCGCAGCCTCTGTTGGTGTAAAAATACCACCGTAAATACCACCAAGGATAATGAACGGAACGAGTAATGCCCATTTTGCTTCCCAACTCGCTTTAAGAAAAGTCGAAAAAGAGAACTTTTCTTCTGTACCTCTGTACCCTTTTTTCCTTGAATAGAAGTAAGCATAAACAATCAGTGATAACCCAACGAATAAGCCTGGTATTATCCCTGCGATAAATAGACTTCCAATTGAGACTCCACCAACTACACCATAAATAACCATTGGGATACTCGGTGGAATAATAACACCTAATGAACCTGCAGCAGCAACTACTGCTGTTGAAAACCGTTTATCATAACCTTGACGAACCATTGCTGGAATCATAATTCCACCTATTGCTGCAACAGTCGCTGGCGCAGACCCTGAAATCGCGGCAAAAAACATACACGTTATAATGGTCGCAATTGCAAATCCACCTGTTTTACTACCAACAATCGTATTAGCTACTCGGAATAAACGGTCCGATATTCCACCTTTGCCCATAATTTCTCCGGCTAAAATAAAAAATGGGACAGCCATTAAAGGAAATGAGTCGACCGAAGTGACTAATCCTTGGGCTAAAAACTCAACGGGTAGTGATCCTGTATATACAATGGTTACTAATGTAGCAAGTCCTAATGCAATTCCTATAGGAACACTCAAAAGTAAAAAAAGGGCAAAGCTTCCAAAAAGTACTCCTGCTGCCATATCAATACCCCTTTATAATTTATTCTTCCCTCTTTCAACATCTTCTTCAATATCTTGGATATCGAGGAGACGTTCTTGTTCTGTTTTTACATCAAACTCTTCTTTTCCTAATAATGCTTTCACTTGCTTAATTAGTTGTTGAATTAATCGTATGATTGTTAAGCCCATTCCAATTGGAGTCGCCATGTATACGAGCCCCATCGGTAATTGCAGGGCAGGAGAACGTTGTCCCCAAGCTAATAACCTCGAAGCAATATCATATCCATAATAAACAACAAAAATAGCAAAACCTAAAAATAATAAGTTAGAAACAATACTTAATACGATTTTTCCTTTATCTTTTAATAAAAGAAGCATAACATCGACTTTAATATGCCGTTGCTTTTTCACTCCATAACTAATGCCAAGATACACGAGCCAGATAAAGCAGTACCTAGCTAATTCTTCGGACCAAGCAAGGGAAGCTTCCATGACATATCTCATAAAAACTTGCATTGCAATGACCACAACCATAATTACAGAAAATATAACGAGAAATATTTCCTCAATATGTTCATTTAGCCACCTAACAACAAACACTCGCACCCCTCCCTTTTACAAATCATTTTTTACTACTAAGAAGATCCTCAAAACTATATACCTTGTAGTTAAGATCAACTATTATGTACATCCATTACAACATTAACTAAGATATATACTTTTATGTTTCTTCAAACAATAAATTAGAAAGAAGGGACTTGAAGTTCGAGCACCTTTCAAGCCCCCTATAAATTCTAGTCCTCTTGAGCTTCCTCAATAGCCTCATATACTTGATCTACTATGTCTTGACCGATGCGTTCAGCATACTTATCTAATATTGGTTGAACCGTATCTACCATCTCTTGTCTTGCTTCTTCTGAAATCTCTGTATAAGTCATACCAGCTTCTTGTAAATCTTCTAAATATTGTGCATTCGCTTCACGATTAATCTCACGTTGATATTGTCCCGCTTCTTGAGCTGCTGTTCTCACAATATCTTGTTCTTCCTCTGTTAAAGTATCAAAGAAAGGTCTACCCATCAAAAAGACAAACGGACTATAGATATGGTGCGTGTTAGAAATGTGATCCTGAACTTCGTAAAAACCTTGTAAATAGACCGTTGCTACTGGATTTTCTTGACCGTCAACAGCACCTTGTTGCAACGCTGTAAATAATTCAGTAAATGCCATAGGTGTTGGGTTTGCACCTAAAGCACGAAATGCTTCAAGATGAAGGTCATTTTCCATCGTACGAATCGATAACCCTTTCATATCTTCCATTGAAGCAACAGCACGTCTGTCATTTGTTAAGTCACGGAAACCATTTTCCCAATACGCTAATCCAACTAAATTTTGATCATCTAATTTTTCTAACATCATTTGTCCTACTTCACCATCTAAAACCTCGTCAGCGACCTCTTCACTTGGAAATAGAAACGGGAAATCGAAAACAGTAAACTCTTGAACAAAGCCTGCAATTGGTGCCGTTGAAGGAATCGTTACTTCCTGTGTACCTAATTGAAGAGCTTCCATCATTGAACGGTCATCACCTAACTGACCACTATGGTACGTTTCAACAACGATAGAACCGTTTGTTCTTTCTTCTACTAACTCTTTAAATCGTAGTAAACCAAGATATTGAGGATGTTGATCATTTAACCCAATCCCTGCTCGAATTGTTTTGACTTGCCCTGGTACCGCTTCACCACCAGCTCCTTCTTCTGCATCAGGTTCAGCTGGCGCTGTCCCACACGCAGCAACTACAAAAAATAAAGAAACAATGAAAAATGTTGTAAAAATGGTTTTAAAATATTTCACCGTAAGACCTCCTAATTTTTTTCTTCTATGATGAACTTAATATTCCATCCATTGTTATTTACTGACACTGAAATATTCCTAACCAAACTGCTATCTTCTTACCACTTCACTTTTCTTATTTTGAATTACAAAAGGAATATTATGCATTTTTATTAAAAGAAACTAGAAACTTGAGCGTTTCAAGAGTTTATGGATACAATGATTGATATCGTCAATATTATAAATAGAATAGCTTCTTTAAATGACAAAGCTTCTTAACTGAAAGGAAGAACGTATTGTGAATTATGCGATTGGTTTAGATATTGGCACAACTAGCGCCAAAGCAGTTCTTTTTACAAAAGAAGGACACGTTATATCCGAAAGTGAAGAAACATATCCTGTATATCACCCAGAACCTTCCTGGGTCGAACAAAATCCAATAAAAATCGAATCCTCCGCGATTAATGCATTAAAAAATATCGTAGAAAAAGCTGGAGTTTCTAGGACCGACATTCGGGTTGTTGGCATTTCTTCAGCAATGCACTCTCTCATATGCATGGATGAAGACGGTCACGCCATTTCTCCTTCCATTACGTGGGCAGATGGTAGAAGTGTACATCAAGCAGAAAAAGTTAAATCAACAAACAACGGAGTGGATATTTACTTAAAAACAGGTACACCTATTCATCCGATGTCACCGTTGATTAAATTAATTTGGATGAAAGAAACGAATTACCCGCCTTATTCTAAAACTTCTAAATTTATTTCAATAAAAGAATACTTAATTAAAAAATGGTTTAATGAATATATAGTCGACTATTCCGTAGCCTCAGCTACAGGAATGTTTAACATTCATACCTTTGAATGGGATGAACATGCGTTAGCCATTACTGGAATTCAAAAAGAACAGTTATCTACTCCTGTCGCACCGACTCACGTCTGTGAGGGCTTAGCCAAATATGTAGTAGAAGTAACAGGACTTCGGGCAGATATTCCGTTTGTGATCGGTGCAAGTGATGGCCCTCTTGCGAACCTTGGAATTGGGGCAATTTCACCTGGAGATGTGGCGATTACAGTTGGTACAAGCGGGGCTATTCGTCAAATGGCTGAAAAACCTCAAACTGATGAACTACAAGAAATTTTTTGCTATGGAGTGACAAAAAATTCTTGGATCATGGGTGGACCTACGAATAACGGTGGAATCGTCCTTCATTGGTTAAAAGAAATCGTTGGGGAGCACCATATGTATCTCGCAGAACAAGGCGGACTAAGTGCCTATGAAAGACTTACTCAACTTGCTCAAACGGTAGATCCAGGGGCAAATGGTTTACTCTTTTTACCGTACTTAAATGGCGAACGAGCTCCGTATTGGAATGCGAATGCACGAGGGAGTTTCATTGGATTAACATTAGCCCATCAAAAAGAACACTTGATCCGTGCTGGAATGGAAGGCGTCATTTTTAGTTTATTAACAGTGAGTGAAGCTTTAGAAAGATTAGCTGGTCCATCTAAGAATATCCTTGCAAGCGGTGGATTTGCACGATCAACTCTATGGCTTCAAATTCTGGCAGATATTTTTGGACAAGAAGTACAAGTCCCGAAAAGCCATCAAAGTTCTGCTTGGGGAGCAGCATGGATCGGTTTAGTCGGTATAGGAGAAGCAAAATCACTAACTGAAATTAAACATTACATCCCGATGGAAAAGTCATATATTCCAAACGATTCAAATCATCAAGTCTATCAAACCCTGTACCCTACATTTAAAAACCTTTATGTATCTCTACAACCACACTATAAAAATTTAAGTGATTTCCAAAGAAGACATTAAGCTTTTAGCTAAATGCTGATTTATGATCCTAACTCAAATTATGAGACTTACCCCAGCCACAGCTAACTTAAAAGACAATTAAACCACTAGAAAAACACTCTAGTGGTTTAATCAACCTCTTTTATACCGTTGTTCTAGCGACCTTTACTTCCTCAACAAATGCAGCTGACTTTTTCGTTAACTCCTGTAAATACTCGTCATTGATTTCTTTTTTCGTATTTACTAAAGCACTGCCAAGACCTACCGCAACAGCACCCTTTTGAATATAGTCTGCAACATTATGTAGATCTACACCCCCAGTAGGCATAAGTGGAATATGAGGTAATGGACCATGAACATCTCTTAAATAGCCTGGCCCAAAAATATTAGCTGGAAAAACCTTAATCATATCGGCGCCATTTTCATAGGCGGTCAAGATTTCAGTTGGTGTAAGTGCTCCAGGTATACTGATTACACCGTATCTTTTCGTTAAGCGGATCGTTTCCTCATTCACCGTTGGAGAGAAAATAAATTGAGAACCTGACAATATCGCTGCCCTAGCCGTTTCAGGATCAAGCACCGTACCTGCACCGACAATCAACTCTGGAAAATCATTACGAACAGCTTCAATTAACGACATAACTTTCGGTGTTTCTACTGTAATTTCTAACGTTTTAACGCCTCCTTCCTGAAGAGCATTTGCAATTTGTAAAATATTTTTAGGGTCGGCCCCACGAATAATAGCTACTACGCCATTTTCTTTTATCATTTCTAAATAACTCATTTGCGTTAACCTCCATCATCGGTATATCGATTTAATTAATTCATTCATTTAGTCAGACAGTTTGTTACCCTATTATTGAAACCCTCAGTTTATTTTTAACTTTCTTCGTATTTCCTATTAATATTTCTTGAACAAAAGCAGAAAACAATTGATTTGTGCATTCAAACAAATGTTTTGGCATATGACTATCGCTTTTTGGTATGATTGTAATTTGACCATGATAGGCTAACGTCTAATGCTCACAATAAAGTGGACAATAGCACCTCGTTTGCCAAGACAAAAAAACATAACCCTTTTGGATTATGTTTGAAAAATACTGCTATAAAATTGCTGTATTATTACCATTACATACTCTAAAACTTTGTTGAAACGAAATGATAAACGTTGTACCTTCCGAACTAGTTTCAATCTCGATGTTAGCCTGATTTCTTGCAGCAATACTATAACATATGGCTAACCCTAATCCCGTTCCCTTTTCTTTTGTTGTAAAGAAAGGAGTCCCTATATTTTCCAAAATATCTGGAGTAATACCTGGTCCATCATCACTAATTTTTAAAACCGCTTTATCACCTTCCACGTAAGTGCGTATAATAAGTTGTCCACCTAACGGCATCGCTTCAAGCCCATTTAATGCAATGTTTAATATGAGTTGTCTAATTTCTTTTTCATCAATATAGACTAGCGGACAGTCTTCTAAATCGAGATTGACATTTTTATTCCCTAACATTCCTTCTGCTTGAAGTAATGGATGTAACGCATGAATGATTTCATTTAAATTCTCAAGCCGAGGGTCTGTTGCTTTATCTTTCGCTAATGCTAGAAATTCAGTGATGATGCCATTAGCCCTCTCTAATTCACCAATCATTAAATCAATATATTCCATTGGTGTAGGAAATTCTTGCTGCCTTTTTGATAACTGTAAAAAGCCAAGTACTGTTGTCATTGGATTTCGTATTTCATGTGCGATTCCTGCAGCCATTTCTCCTACTAAATTTAATCGGTCCAACCGAGTAATTTCTTTTTGGAGTTTTAATGACTCTGTGATGTCTGTAATGACACTAATAATACACGGTTCACCGTTAATATAGACATGTTCGGTGGAGAGCAAACCATCCCGCTTAACCTTTTCTTTTGTTACATACGTTATTTGTTGATTATAGAGCCTATCGATTAAATCTAGAGGCTTATTTTCAAACTTCAGTTCTCTATCTGGTGAATTGGGTTTTATCTGTAATAAATTATCATTTGTTTCGTTCAAGTCTTCGAGCATATATCCTGTAAACTGAGACCAAATTTTATTTATTTTTAAATAATGCTTATTATGAACGGATCGAATGGCCATCAAGTTCGGACTACTCTGAAAGATTTTGCGGAAACTTTCTTGTGACACCCTTAGATCTTCATTTGCTTTAAGTAATTCTTTCGTCTTGTCTTCAATAACCGCTTCTAAATTCATCGATTGTTGTTTTAATTCACTCGTTTGTTCCTCTAATTTACGATGTTGCCTTTGAATATCTTTACGATTTTTATAAATTTCTACAAAAGCATCCACTTTGCTTCGTAAAAGACTAGGATTAAATGGTTTGAATATATAATCAACAGCCCCTGCCGAATATCCTTTTGATACATGTTCCTTCGCTTTACTTAAGGCAGTTATAAAAATAATTGGGATATGCATACTCGTTTTTCGTTGTTTAATTAATTCAGCCGTTTCAAATCCATTTAAACCTGGCATCTGTACATCTAATAAAATGACGGCAAAGTCATATTGGAGAACATATTTTAGCGCTTCTTCGCCACAGCTAGCTTTGACTAAATGATATTTAGGTGACGCAAGAACCGCTTCTAACGCAATAAAATTTTCATGACGATCATCCACTAATAATATATCTACTTTCTCCCCATGCACCATATCTTTATCCCTCTCAGTTTCCTTTAGTAGTTTTCCGCTTTAAGTATTTAAATTGTAGGTTTAGAAAAGGAAAGAGGTTACCTTAGCCTAGTTGCACCTTTAATATAAATCTTCTCCTCCCTATCAACTTCTTGATAAAAATGTGAAGTATCACCACTTGTTAGCGCTTCCTTATTTCCTAAACCTAAATATCCACCATCACTTAAACTCTGATAAAAAAGATCATAAACTCTATTCTTTAATGTAGTATTAAAATAGATTAATACATTTCTACAGATAATGACATGAAATTCGTTAAAGGAATGATCAGTGACTAAGTTATGGTGTGCAAACACAATGTTTTTCTTGAGAATCGGTCGTAATAGTACATAATCACGATGTGCTGTATAATATTCGGAAAATTCCTTGAGTCCCCCTGCTTGTTGATAATTCTTTGTATAAAGTTGCATATAACTTAAAGAAATTTTTCCTTCTCTTGCTTTATCCAAAATATCTTCATTCATATCAGTCGCATAAATTTTCGTTTTGTCGTATAGTCCTTCTTCAAGTAATAAGATTGCCATTGAATACACCTCTTCACCTGAAGAACATCCCGCATGCCAAATGCGAATAAATGGGAGATCACGTAATGTGGGTAAAACTTTTTCCCGAAACGCTTTAAAAAAACTAGGATCACGAAACATCTCTGTTACATTAATGGATAGGTCATTCAATAAACTCTTTAACACATTTGGATCATGTAGCACCTTGGATTGTAATTCAGAAATCGTGTTCAATTGCTCAGTACGGACTCGATGCAATACTCTTCGCTTAACCGAAGAGTATGCATAATTCCGAAAGTCGAATCCATAATGACGATAAATACCTTCAAGTAATAGTTCTATTTCAATTCTTACAACATCTGTTTCAACTTCATCCGAAGAAATTATCATTTTTATTTTTTCCTCACTTGTATAACCAAACTTTAATTAACGAAAGTAATTGCTCCATATTCACTGGCTTACTAATATAATCTGACGCACCTGCATTAATACATTTTTCTTTGTCGCTTTTCATCGCTTTTGCCGTTAACGCAATAATCGGAAGATCTTGGAAGTCTTTGTTTTCTCTAATATGTTGCATCGCTTCATACCCATCCATTTCTGGCATCATAATGTCCATGAGGATGATATCTATCGTCCTGTCATTATTAACAATTTCTACCGCCTCTTTACCATTTTCAGCAAACAAAACTTTCATATTTTGCATTTCAAGTGCTGTAGTTATGGCAAAGATATTTCGCATATCGTCATCGACCACTAGGACAACTTTGTTATCAAAAGGCTCTTTATTACCAATATCTTCGTTCACTTTTGACTCTTTTCGGTTTACTTCATCGTGAGTTTCCGAGTCAATGATCAGTACATTACTTTCTTGTGTTGCAGCCACTTCCGCTATTGAAGGTTGATGTACTAATGACAGTTCATAATAATCAGGTAAATGAAGACTAAAAATACTTCCTTTTCCTTCAGTACTATCGATCGTTACGTAACCTCCTAGTAATTGGGAAAGTTCGCGAGTAATCGATAATCCTAATCCTGTTCCGCCAAACTGTCTACTCGTCGTCCCGTCTCCTTGGAAAAAGGCTTCAAAAATCGTTTGCTGTTTCTCTTTTGGTATTCCTATTCCTGTATCAAAAACTGAAAAGACAATCTTAGAACGTACATCATCTCGCCCTTTACTGAAACGAAGTTCAACTGATCCGCTTTTTGTAAATTTAAATGCATTTGACAACAGATTTTTTAAAATTTGTTTAAGTCTTTGGTCATCCGTAAAAATCACTTTCGGCACATCTTCGTCCATTATTATATGAAAACTCAACCCTTTATGCCGAGCGACAGGATTAAATTGCCGCCCTACAAATGCCTTTACATCGTCCAGTAAAATTTGTTCTGGATAAATATCGATTTTTCCAGATTCGATTTTAGATAAATCAAGAATATCATTGATTAAATCGAGTAAATCACTACCAGAAGAATGGATCGTTAGCGCGTATTCAATTTGTTTTTCCGTTAAATTACCTTCGTTATTTTCCGAAAGAATTTGCGATAAGATCAACATACTATTAAGAGGTGTTCGAAGTTCATGTGACATGTTTGCTAGAAACTCTGACTTGTATTTTGAACTCAATTCGATTCCACGATTTTTTTCTTCTAAGTCAAGTTTAATTTTTTCTAACTCTTTTGTTTTTTCATCTGAATGTTTATATTGTAAATGTAGCTGTTCATTGGTCAATCTTAACTCTTCTTGTTGTTGTTGCAGTTCTTCTGACTGTGTTTGTAATTCTTCAGTCAACGTCTGAGACTCTGAAAGAAGTTTTTCAATTTGCATATGGTTAATAATTCGATTAATAATCGCCCCTGAGTATACACTTACTTGCTTAAGCAGTTTCATTTGTAAACTCGAAAACTCTTCAAACTTCGCTAATTCGATCACACCAAGTACTTCACCATCTAGTTCTATTGGAATAATGACTAACGCAGTCGGTGATGCTTCTCCTAATCCTGATGATGTAGCGATATAACCTTCAGGTAAAGCGTTGACATGGATCAACTTTTTGTCTAATACACATTGCCCAACTAAACCTTGTCCAAGATTTATTGCACTATCTCCTACGGTTTCATTTTGCCTTGGTGCATATGCAGCAAGGCGATTTAAGACATCTTCATCTTTAATATAAAAGGCACCGTACGTCGCATCTACTGATGATGCAACTTTTGAAATAAATAACTCACCAAACCGTTGCAAATTTTGCTGCCCTTGAAATTTTGTCATTAATTCTGCAAATTTTGTTTTAACCCAATTTTCATTCTCAAGATACTTTTTAAAGTCTTTTTCTTGTTTAGAATAGACTTCTAACGCATGAGCCATTTCATTATAAGCTTGTCCTATTTCACCAATTTCATCTTTTTCTATCACTTCAATACGGGGTAACTGCTCATCCACATGCCCAGGGACACGTGTAATTACATCACGAACTCTATAAATACTTTTTGTTATACTTCGAACAACTGAAATTGTAATACTAATGACGATAATTGCCGTCACCACAATCAGGCTAACTAAAAAGAGTACCGTTACTTGGAAATCTCTTTGTGCATTTAGAAGAGCTTGGTTCATCGCTTCTTCTTCTATAAAAGTTAATCGATCAAACCCTTCAACAATGTCACCTCTCATATCTCGATAATCATCAATAAATACTTTAACTCCAGCTTCATAATTACCGTCATTACTATATTGGATCACTTGGTTAACTACTTCAAAATAGACTGTGTTAATTTCCTTTAATTTAGAAACGAGTTGTTGACTTTCTTCATTTATATGTGGTACATTTTCTAATTGAGCAAATATACTCGAAGTATTAATGCGAGAGTTTTGAATGATAGTTATATGTTCCTTCATCACTGCATCCTCACTCATTAAAAGGAGTTCTCGAATTTCACGTGCTGTCGTATTAATTTCATTCCTTAGCAATTCTATCAGTTTTACCCGCTCATAGTTTTCATTAACGATCGCATTCATATGCTCCTTTTGTTGATTCATCGTGTAGAATACATTGACACAAAGAATTACGATAATGACTAGGATCGATCCAAATCCAAGATAAAGCTTTGTTTTAAGTTTCATTTCATTCATAACCTCTCATTATTATATAAATGGAACTTACTACTATATGATGGATATTTTACTATATCGGCTCGCATGATTCTACATAAAATCCAAACAATTCTAACATTTCGCTTATTTCTTTATATATCTCCTATAAAAATAGGCTGAACAATGGTGTTCAGCCTATTTTTATTTCCACCTATTTATCCACTTCTACTGTCCAACTGTATGGATCATCATCTTTTCCTGTTTGAATACGTGTTAATGTTTCATACAGTTTTTTCGAAAGATTCCCAGTTTGTTTATCATTAATGGTCATATGGCAGTCGTTCCACGTTAATTCTCCAACTGGAGACACCACTGCAGCTGTCCCCGTCCCAAACACTTCTTCTAACTCTCCTTTTTCATAAGCCTGAAAGATTTCATCCATTGAGATTCTTTTTTCTACGACTGGAATCTGCCAGTCTTTTAAGAGTTCAATGATGGATAATCTCGTTATGCCTTCTAATATACTGCCGTTTAATTGCGGTGTTACAACTTCTCCATTTATTTTAAAGAAGACATTCATACTCCCAACTTCTTCAATATACTTTTTTTCTATTCCATCTAACCACAGAACTTGAGAATAGCCTTTTTCAGTTGCTTTTTCTTGGGCAATATAGGCTGCAGAATAATTACCAGCTGTTTTAGCAGTGCCTGTTCCACCACGAACTGCTCTTGTGTATTCTTCTTCTACAAATATTTTAACTGGATGAATTCCTTCACTATAATAGGATCCAACAGGTGATAAAATAATATAAAATTGGTATGTACTAGACGGTGCTAAAGAAAGATTCGGTTCCGTCGCAATAATAAAGGGACGTATGTATAATGAATATCCTTCTGTTGCTGGTACCCAATCTTGGTCGATACGGAGTAATTCTTTTAAATAATGTAAAACTAACTTCTCATCAACTGAAGGAATGCTTAATCTTTCACTCGATCGGTTCATGCGTTCGAAATTTTTTTCTGGTCGGAATAATAAAATCCGATTGTCTTCTGTGCGATAGGCTTTTAACCCCTCAAACACGGTTTGACCATAATGAAAAATCATCGCTGCAGGGTCTAACGTAATCGTCTCATATGGAGTAATTCGTGGATCGTGCCACCCTTTATCTATAGAGTAGTCCATCACAAACATATGATCTGTAAAATGCTTTCCAAAAACGAGTTGATCGTCTGCTAGTCTGTTTTTTTTATTTGTACTTTCAATAATGGTAAGCTGTTCTTTCATTTTTGCCACTCCTTTTTTCTCATCTACCCTAATTGGCAGTTTTCTCATTTACTACTTCTATTCTATCTAATATATAACAAATATAAGGTGCAAGTCACGTTAATAACTCTTGTTAGATAAATTATGGACTACTTAGGCTTGTCCAATTCGTTGATAATGGGATTAGTTCCTCAAAAAGAAAAGCACTGAACGCAGTGCAATACATTAAATTACTCGTTTTGTTTTAACTTTAATAACTCTTTGTTAAGTTCAGTTAATTTTGATTTAATTATTTCAACCGTTCGTTCGTCACCACTTTTCATAAAATCATTTAATTCAATTAAATATTGGTCAATACGACGATAGATTTCTTGTGATCTTCTTTTTTTGTCTTCTTGTTGTTTTCTTTTTATTTCAGATGAAATAGAAACCCATTGATCTAAAGTTTGAAGCATTTTATCTGTTTTGATATCCACCTCAATGAGTTCTAGAAACTGTTTATGTTTAATCATCGTTAGTTTATGATTGGCTTCAGCAGAATAAATATTTAAGATCATTTTTCCCTTATCAAAACCCCAAAATATGCTGTAATTGACACTTAAGACACCTTTAATTAAGCGATCCAGTTGCTGTTTATCTAATTTAATCGATAAATCACTATGCTGAATTCGGTTCAATGGTTACACCTCACTACAAATATATTCCCTCCATTGTTATATCGCCTTTGTTGAAAACCCTTACATTAAGATTATTTAAGTTAGATCGCAATCATGCTTATTATTGTGAAGCTCTAATCAAAAAAGATGATTGCTCCTTCCTTTCCTATTCAAGCTTACAGTCAGCCGAAGTATCGTATTCTAATCAACAAACTTTTATTGAATATAAAAAGAGACACACTCCCAAATGAATTCCCTAAAACATACACGTGTTAATACTGTAAACACTATAGTATATGAAGGAACTTCCTACTTTGGTGAGTCCGTCTCTTAATTTACTTACTCTTTTATTCCCGCTAACCACTCTTTATAACATTCTTTACAAAGGGGTTGTTCAATATGATCACTTTCCTGAATAAAAGAAGCGTACTGAATGCTGTTCTCTTCTAGTTCACTATTACAATAAAAACATTGATGGTCCAAAGTGAACGACTCCTTTTATAAGTGATGTAAGTGATGTAGAAAAACGTACAAGGAATACTTGTACGCCATTGACTTATTAGTTGTTGTTATTACGATTGTTGTTGCGATTTCTGTTGTTACGGTTGTTTAAATCTTGAGCATCGTTTTCATTTGCAAATTCCGTGTTTGCATTTTCAATGTTTAATTCATTGTTGTTATTGTTGTTATTGTTGTTGCGGTTTTTACGATTGTTTTTCGCCATGACTAGCACCTCATTTTAGTTTTTTTATTGGGATTTGAGTACTGGAAAAGAAAAGAGTGAATCACTACTATTTTCACTTTCACCCTACCTCATTGCCCGTTGTTATTTTCCGCGAAAAATAAAAGATCATACTCCCTGTTTTCTAGTGAAATTTTACCATCTTAATCAATGATATTCTTTCATAAGCGTGTGATTGTGAGGTCTTGTCTTCTAATTGAATACAGGGTTTAACCTCAATTATATATAACAGCCCTAAAATATAAAAAGGACTTCTCAATAGAGAAATCCTCATAATTGTTATTACCTTAAGAATTCTAGAAATACACCTCTTACTTTCGGAACAACATATGAACTACCAACACCTTCAACATTTTCAACCATCATTAATACGAGCAGTTCAGAGTCGTCTGTATCCATCGCAATAAACCATCCGCTTTCTTTACCTTGCTCACCCTGGCTCGATTTATATTCTGTTGTCCCTGTTTTTCCAGCTAATTTAAACCCATTAATTTTAGCATTAGAACCCGTTCCACTTGGACTTTCAATCACTTGAGTTAAATCTGATAAAACTCGATTAGCATGCTCTTCACTTACGATATTTTCTTTCCAAATACCAAGATCTTCTTCTTTTAAAAGAAGCGGTTTCGGAATGTTTCCGCCATTTACAAATGATGTATACATTAATGCAAGATGCAAAGGATTTACTAACAACTCCGCTTGACCGTATGCTGTATCTGCTAATTGGACTTCAGATCGTATTCCATCATTTGCAATCTTGGACGTCGTTAATGGATACTGAAATGGAACACTTTCTTCAAATCCAAAAGTTTGAAATCCTTCTGTAAAAGCCTCTTCCCCTAATTCGATTGCCATTTGAGCAAAATAAATATTATCCGAATAAACGAGCGAATCAGTTAAATCAATATCATGATTCGGATATTTCACTCGCCTTACCTCATAGCTACCCCATGAGGAATCTTTTTGCCAACCTAAGTCCTTAATTTCTCGCTTATCATCTGGGTCCCATCCATTTTCGAGAGCGACTGCAGCAGTTACCGCTTTTATTGTTGAACCTGGTGCATATGCTTGCGTAAAGCGATTTAGTAGCGGTCGGTTTTGATCCTCGTTATAATTTTCCCACGTTTGTGAAGAAACTCCTAAAACAAATTCATTTGGATTATAAGCTGGTGCATTGACTAAAGCTAGAACTTCTCCAGTGATTGGATGGAGCGCAACTCCTGTTCCTGTATCACTGTCTTTTTCAAACTGATTAAAGATAGTAGTTTGTAATTGACTATCAATCGTTAATTGAAGTGTCTTCCCATCGATAGCATCTTTTTGTGCAATCACATCTTTGGGATTTCCTTGTTCATCTACGATGTCTATGACTGCACCGAGTTCACCTCTTAGCTGGTCTTCGTACAAACTTTCAAGACCAGTTCGTCCAATAAATGAATTGGCATTATAGCCTTTATCCTTATGCTCTTCTAGCAATTCAGCTGTAATCGGTGTAATATAACCAATGACATGTGCGGCCGCCGCCCCTAAAGGGTATTCTCGCGCAGGAACGACTAAATAAGTTACCCCTGCAGAAATTTCACGTAGCTCTTCTACAAAGGACATCTGATCGTACGGAACGGTTTTGATCGGTACAAATGTATCTGGTCTAACCCATGACTGGTTAAGCGCACCTTCAATGGCTTGCTCTGAAATGTCGATTGCTTTACTCAATTCAGAAATGGTGTATTCTTCCAAACCTTCCATCCTGTCAAGCACTAATCCTATTTCGATTGCACTTCCATTCTTCGCTAATTCAACACCATTTCGGTCGATAATTTCACCTCGTTCAGGGTTTAATGTTCTTACTCTCACATTATCGCCTTGTTCTAGTTGTGGGAAAATCAAAGCTGGTGTCCACTGAACTTTCCACTCCAGCCCTTCCTCATCTTCTTCTCTAGATAGTTCGACAGTAGAGTTAAAATGAAGTTCCCCAGCAACAGTGTTTATTGATTGCTCATATTCGAGAATTGCTTCGGTCAATTCTTCTTCTATTTCCTCTTCTGGATCTTTAATTGGCGTTGTTATCGATACAGCATCTGCCTGAATATTACTGTATATTTCGTTGTACTTTTCGACAAATTCATCTTTTGAAATGGTTACTTTCGAATTTACCGAAAGTAATCCATACATCATCTCGTAATTACCGTCTTCCCAATATGATGCAAACTGACTTAATGCTTCTTCGGGTGTCTGAAAATCATCTGAACATCCTATTAGCATTATGCTTATGAATAAAAATGAAATGAATATACTCTGTTTTTTTCTCTTTTTATGCATTTGCCTCTCCTCTCATTTCAATTTGTTTTGTATACTTTCTTTATTCTAGCAAATTTTACAATATTTTAGGTAATTTTTGTTGTACTTAACCTCACCCCAAAATGCACAAACTTTACTTTCATACGAAAACAACGTTTTTTATTATGCATAATTAGCATCAATAAAAAACGTTGATTTAGTCTGTATTCATTTAGTTGTTACCCGCAGTTTATCCCCCACTTATCCTTCTTTGATTCCTCAAGTTACGAAAAGGGGTATTACTTCCAGTTGATGCGGGATAGACTCACTCTTGTTTTGGAACGATATCAAAGATACCACCATTTTCAAAAAGTTCAATCACTCGTCCAAGCCATTCATAGTAACTTCTGGCTTTTTCTAATTTTGTACGATCTATTTCAATAGCTTCTTTTAACTTCTCATCCGCAGTCTGTTCATAAAGCTCCTCAAGTGCTCGGCTCATTTGGGCACCTGCCTCAAGATTATCGTCTACAGCTGAACGCCACCGGTTCACAAATAAAGACGAGAAAGATTTATACCAATCCTCTTCGGTTTGGTATAGGTCTTTTCGTACCCCTTTTTGCCAAACTCTCTCCACCATATCAGAATCAAGCAAATTTCTAATACCTGTACTCATACTTGTTTTACTCATGCCAAGCTCTTTACTCATATCATCTAAGGTTAATGGTTCGTTTGCAAAAAACACGGTTCCATATAAACGCCCTATCGAAGGATTAATTCCGTATAAGTACATATTTTTTGAAATTTCCTGTATGAACCGGGTACGATATTTTTCTAATTTATTCCACTCATCTTGTTGACTCATTAGCCTGCTCCTTTTCTTCCTCCATTTCACACTTTAAATATTAACAAAGAAAGAAAAAACATAAAAGTTATGCTTTTGTGTAGTGATAAGTCGGAAAAGAGAGGAAATTGACGAATCTTAATAATATACCTTGTACAGTTTAAACTTTACAAACTTTTTGTACTATACATACAGAATTTAAGGTTTGATTTGGTAAAAAAGGAGGCGTATAGTAATAAAGTCAGCATTCATTAGTTTCTAGAAATGATTAGAGTAAACGTAAGAAAAACAAAACATAGTGAAAAAAATGGCGTGGAAGTTTTGTTTACACTTTAATCCTCTAATAATAAATTTAAACTTTAATTAAGTACAAAGAGGTGAAACAGATGTCAAAAATTAAGGTGGAAGGGCTAACGAAAATTTTCGGCAAAAAGCCAAAACGAGCCTTAGACATGTTAAAACAACAAAAATCAAAAGATGAAATATTAAAAGAAACAAACATGACCGTTGGTGTAAACCGCGCGTCATTTGAAGTGAGTCACGGAGAAATCTTTGTCATCATGGGGCTATCTGGAAGTGGTAAATCAACACTCGTCCGCTTACTCAACCGACTTATCGAACCAACCGATGGAAGTGTTTGGATTGATGGTGAAGACTTAGCGCAAATGGATGAAAGAAAATTACGTGAAGTTCGTCGAAGCAAAATGAGTATGGTGTTCCAAAAATTCGGCCTTTTCCCTTTTCGAACAATTATTGAAAACGTCGAATACGGACTAGAAGTACAAGGTATTTTGAAACAAGAACGAAGAATACAAGCACAAACTTCTTTAGAACTTGTAGGTCTTAAAGGATATGAAGATAAATACCCAAACGAGCTTTCAGGTGGGATGCAGCAACGTGTTGGTTTGGCTCGTGCATTAGCGAATGATCCAGACGTTTTGTTAATGGACGAGGCATTCTCAGCACTAGACCCACTAATTCGTAAAGATATGCAGGATGAACTTCTCGACCTTCAAGAGCAAATGAAAAAGACGATTATTTTCATTACCCATGATTTAGATGAAGCTCTTCGTATTGGCGATCGCATAATGATTATGAAAGATGGGGCAATTATTCAAGTCGGTACACCAGAAGAAATTTTAACAAATCCAGAAAATGAATACGTTGAACGCTTTGTTGAAGATGTCGACCGTTCAAAAGTATTCACGGCCCAACACGTCATGATGCGCCCTGAAACAGTAAATCTTGAAAAAGACGGACCTCGAGTAGCACTTCAGCGTATGAAAGAAGCGGGCATATCTAGTATTTTTGTCACAAAGCGAAATAAGGAACTGCTTGGGATCGTTCATGCTGATAAAGTTTCTAAGCTAGTAAAAGAAAATAACAATAGCTTACTAGATATTATTGAAGAAAATGTCCCACAAGTGAACTCAGATACACCATTAAATGAATTAATGGATATGGCTTCAACAAGCCCTGTTCCTATTGCTGTTGTTGACGAACAAAAACTAAAAGGAATTATCATTAGAGGAGCTGTTCTAGCAGCGTTATCTGGAAGTGAGGTGAATTTCAATGGACCTATTACCGAAGCTTCCATTAGCTGATTGGATTGATTATTTCGTTGATTGGTTAAAAAATGCTGATTGGTTCTTTTCAACTGTTACGGGTGCCATAAGAATTTTAGTCGACGCCAATGAGTTTATACTCGGGTTGTTACCAAGTTGGTTATTCATTTTAGTCTTAACAGCCGTAGCTTTCTTTGTTACGAAACGAAAATGGGGTTTAGCTACCTTTGTCCTATTCGGGTTATTTTTAATTGATAATTTAGGATTTTGGAATGACATGATACTAACGCTATCCCTCGTATTAACGAGTGCAATCATCTCTGTGATCTTTGGGATCCCACTCGGTATTTGGATGGCGAAAAGTAAAGCTGTAGAGAGCATCTTCAAACCAATATTAGATTTCATGCAAACGATGCCTGCTTTCGTCTACTTAATTCCTGCTGTTGTTTTCTTCGGAATTGGAATGGTACCTGGTGTTGTCGCCTCGGTTATTTTTGCAATGCCTCCTACAGTTCGCTTAACAAACTTAGGTATCCGACAAGTATCTACTGAACTAGTAGAAGCAGCTGATGCCTTTGGGTCGACTTCTACACAAAAGTTATTTAAGGTGCAACTTCCGATGGCGAAAACAACCATTATGGCTGGAGTTAACCAAAGTATAATGCTTGCCCTATCGATGGTCGTCATCGCTTCGATGATTGGAGCAATGGGACTTGGTACAAAAGTCTATTATGCTGTTGGCCGAAACGATGCTGGCGGTGGCTTTGAGGCTGGAATTGCCATCGTTATTCTTGCCATTATTCTCGATCGTCTAACCCAAAGCTTTAACCGTCAAAAAGGGACCATCCATTAATTACACTCGTCACTCTTTTACTTAGAGTTGACATAGATAAATAAACAAAAGGAGAGGGTCAAAATGAAGAAATATTTAAAAAGATTAGGAATCACTGCTGGATTATCCCTAACATTAGTAGCTGCAGCATGTGGTTCAGAAGATGCTAACCAAGAAGCAGCGACAGGAGAGAATAACGAGGATTCACAAGCAACTGAAGTTTCTGTAGGTGAACAACTCGACTACACGATTACAGGAATTGATGCTGGAGCTGGCATTATGGCAGCAACTGAAGCTGCAATTGATGCCTACGGTTTAGATGACTATCAGTTACAACCTAGTTCTGGTGCTGCAATGACAAGTGCTTTAGACGCAGCTATTTCTAACGAAGAAGCAATTGTTGTAACTGGTTGGACTCCTCACTGGAAATTTGCTGCATACGATTTGAAATATTTGGAAGATCCTGAAGGGGTTTTCGGTGCAGCAGAAAGCATTCACACGATCGTTCGTGAAGGTTTAGATTCTGACTTACCAGAAGCTTACGAAGTGTTAGACAACTTCTATTGGAGCCCAGATCACATGGGAGAAATTATGGTTGCCGTAAACGAAGGAGCTGACCCTGCTGAAGCAGCAGCTGCTTGGGTTGAAGCTAATCAAGACATCGTGACTGAATGGACAAACGGTGTCAATACAGTGGATGGTGATGCACTTACATTAGCTTTCGTAGCTTGGGACTCTGAAATCGCTTCTACACACATGATTGGTTATGTTCTTGAGTCTATTGGGTATGATGTAACATTAATGTCAATGGAGCCTGGTCCAATGTTCACAGCTGTCGCTACAGGTAGTGCAGATGCAATGGTTGCCGCTTGGCTTCCAGGAACACATGAAGCTTACTATGAGGACTTTAAAGATGATTTTGTTGATCTAGGTGCAAACTTAGACGGGGCTAAAATCGGACTAGTTGTTCCAGCTTATATGGATATTACTTCTATTGAAGATTTAAAGAACTAACAAGTTCTTTAATAACAAATCATTTTGAGAGAAGAAAACCTATCTGGTTTTCTTCTCTCTTTTTCGTATTATATAAAATGTTTTCCATTCTTATATCTACGATTTTCATCACTATTTTCTCGAGTTTTTTCTTTCCGTTAACATAGAATTTCAACTATTACATAAAGTCTATTACATAAAGTGAAACTTCCATCATTGAGGGTTTTCCTCTTCTCCGCACTTATCCTTCTTTAATTCCTCCGAAATCTTGAAGTGGGGGTGTTACTGCCAGTTGATCCGGGATAAACATAGATAGTGTACCTAACTATCCCCCTAAAAGCTTATCTACTTAAGCTTTTAATTATGAATTGCGTTGTGATATTGGACATGCTAATAATCACTACTCACATTATTTTTAGTAACTTCTCTAGGTCATATTAACTATTTCAGCTACATCAAAGCGAATTACCTTCCACTTTTATTGATTCTATATTATTCTTTATTGAGAAATTAATTCTTTATTAAGAACAAGTTGATTTAGGAGGTTTTCTTATATGTTTACTATTCTTCATAAACACCGAAAATCTTATATGATTACAACAAGTCTTTTCCTACTCTCTACAGCTGATGCCATATTTACAGATATCGGATTACGGCAAGCAGTAATAACTGAACTAAACCCAATCATGAACTCCATCTATGACACAAGCATCTTTTTATTTTACTTCATAAAAATTGTCCTCCCACTTGCTTTAATTTTTTGTGCGCCCTACGCGTTTTCAAGTCGGATTGTAAAACGAACCTTAACTTGTGCTATCGTCATTTATTTTGGCGTATTTGTTTATCACATTGGGTGGTCAACCTATGTTTTTTTCTTGTTTTCATGAGTATTCAACTTCCTTTTTAATATCGACAGCTTTTGTTTGCTTCTGTTGACCTGTATTCTCCATTTACTTACATAGATGAAGTCATCAACTCTTTAATCACTTCTATTTAGTTAACTCCATAATGAATTGTGGCTCAGACGACCAATACTCCAATCTTTGGAATAACGTGACCCATTTCTCTCTTTTGACCAAACTCTCCATTCGTTGTAAATAAAGATACAATTATGTATGATATGAAGGTAGTACATAAAGTGAAACTTCGTATAGTTTCAACTGAAGCAAATTCTATCACCTGGAAAGTTTGGAGTTGAGAATGTGGCAAAAGTAGTTTTAAATCGAAAGCGTAAGAAACGACTAGAACAAGGACATCCTTGGGTTTATCAAAGTGAAGTAGCATCTATTGAAGGTGACTTCCAACCAGGAGATATCGTTGATGTATATAATCATCAAAACTTCTTCCTAGCTAAAGGGTTTATTAATCCCAATTCGCAAATGATTGTTCGAATATTATCTTATGAAAAAGACGAAGCGATTGATCAATCCTTCTTCGATCGAAAAGTGACTAAAGCATGGTCACATCGTGAAAGATTTATTCCTAACGTTCAATCCTGTCGCGCAATTTACGGGGAAGCTGACTTTTTACCAGGCTTAATTGTCGATAAATATGAAGATACTTTAGTCGTACAAAATATGGCACTTGGCATGGAAGTCCGAAAAGAGCTAATTTTAGAATCATTACTTAAGGTATTTCAACCAAAAGCTATTTATTTAAGAAACGATGTTTATGTCAGGGAACTTGAAGGTCTACAACAAGAAAAAGGGTTTTGGTACGGTGAAGGGCCAACAGAAATTGAAATTGAAGAGAACGGTGTTAAATACGTCGTTGATATTGAAGGCGGACAAAAAACGGGCTTCTTTTTCGACCAGCGTCAAAATCGTGCTGCAATTAAACCGTTAATTACTCCCGAAACGACTGTACTTGACTGCTTCACCCATACTGGTTCTTTCATGTTAAATGCTTGCAAATATGGCGCTCATCATGTAACAGCTGTCGATATTTCAGACCATGCCATTGCAACCGCAAAACAAAATGCCGAACTTAACGGCTTTTCAAACGTTGACTTTGTAGTTGCTAATGCATTTGATTATTTACGTGAAGAGGTACAAAAAGGGACCGAATTTGATGTTGTCATCATCGACCCACCAGCATTTGCTAAATCACGTCACGCTGTAAAAAAAGCACTCCGAGGCTATAAAGACGTCAATTTAAACGGAATTAAACTTGTTCGGAACGGTGGTTATTTTGTAACGGCTAGTTGTTCCTTCCACGTTCACGGTCATATGTTTGAAGAAATGGTTCAAGATGCTGCATTTGATGCACGTAAAGTCCTTCGCCAAATTCATTGGAGTGGCGCAGGGTACGATCACCCCAAATTGCTCAGTGCCGATGAAGGAGATTACTTAAAATTTGCAATATATGAAGTAACTGATCGAAGTTAAGGAATACCCACTTTTTCATATCCAATCTTATCTTATGCTGATGACAAATTTGTCTATATTCAGTTACTTCAATGAATATCCTTGAAAAAGAATATAAGATGTAATTATTCTGTAATACCTATGCAATGTAAAACCTATAGAATAAAGGAAATAAATACTACCCTCCTTTATTTATATATAAATTTTTTTGACACGGATATTTGTTCGTGTCCTTTTTTTTGCTTGAATTGAAAATGTAGTACGAAATTAGTAACAGTGCTTATTTTAAATAAACGAATCTAATTATATGAACAAATTTAAAAATTCTATTAAAATATCCTATGTACAAACACAAACGAAGTGTGATCTACACATGAAAATCAACTTAAAATCGATCTTTAAACTCAGTAAAAAAACTCCCTTCTGTATAAGTTCATATACAAAAGAGAGCCTTTAATTAGTCACTTATTCCCCTAAATCAACGTTATGATACACTTGCCCGACATCTTCTAAATCTTCTAATGCGTCTATTAATTTTTCAAACTGTTCTTGTGCATCTTCTGGAAGAGAAATATCGTTTTGTGCTAACATCGTTAGCTCTGCAACAGTAAAATCTGTAATCCCATCATTTTTGAATGCTTCCTGCACCTCGTGGAACTGATCAGGCTCTGCATATACGATGACTGTTTCATCTTCTTCTAGGATATCTCTTGCATCCACATCGGCTTCCATTAGTAGTTCAAGAACTTCATCAGCTGTTCGTCCTTCAACACCGATCACTGTCGTAGCATCAAACATATAGGAAACCGAGCCACTTACGCCCATATTCCCACCATTTTTTTTGAATGCAGCTCGCACTTCTGCTGCTGTCCTGTTAACGTTATTGGTCAATGCGTCCACAATAACCATTGACCCATTTGGGCCAAAACCTTCATAGCGAAGTTCATCGTAACTTTCTTCAGAACCACCCTTTGCTTTTTCAATCGCACGATCAATAATCGTTTTCGGTACACTATACGTTTTTGCACGTTCAAGAACGACTTTTAATGTTTGGTTAGACTCTGGATCTGGTTCTCCTTGCTTAGCAGCTACATAAATTTCACGACCAAATTTTGCGTAAACTCGACTTGTGTTTTTATCTTTTGCCGCTTTTTTTTCTTTAATATTATTCCACTTACGCCCCATCATGAACACTCACTTTCAGTTTTAAATCTACAAGTTCTATTATACCTTATATTTATTATTTGTTAACAGATCAGGTATATTGCCTTTACCCAAATACAGTGAAGTAAAACATAATCAATTTCCGCAAAATGGTCATTTCATTGTTATTGGCAGTTTATCCCCCACTTATCCTTCTTTGATTCCTCGAAGTCTTGAATTAGGGGGATTACTGCCAGTTTGTGCGGGATAAACTGTTTCGGGTCCAAAAAGCTTCTACTCTATTAAATTAATTCTGATTTATACTATAATAATCTTTATGGAAGGTGGCTCAAAAATGAATCCTTATAAAATATTATGGTTACTTTCACTCTCACAATTTCTAGCAATGCAAGTATGGTTTAATTTCTCTGCAGTACTTCCTGTTGTTGAATCAGGATGGGGACTCTCTTCCACACAGTCAGGAATCATTATTGCTTTTTTCCACCTTGGGTATGTTATTGCCATTCTTTTCTATAGCTTTATGAGTGATAAATTTGATCCGAAACAAGCTTTTGTTTACGGGTCACTCATTGCTGGGATTGCTGGGATATTATTAAGTTTTTTTGCGGAAGGTTTTTGGTCGACCTTGATTTTAAGAACGATTAGTGGGATTGGAATTGCTGGCATATATGTACCTGGTATGCGAATCCTCTCGCAGTTATTTCCTCCTCACGAAAGAGGAAAAGCACTTGGAGTTTATGTTGGATCTTTAGTCGTCGGTTCAGGATTTTCATTACTCGTTTCGGGACTTTTTATTGAAATTATCGGTTGGCAAGGTGTAGTATTCATTACTTCTGCTTTTTGTCTACTCGCAAGCCTCATTGTATATATTGTTAAAATACCTCCGATGCCAATTGGTAACGGAAACGTTTTTGCCCTTAAAAAATTGAAACGAGTGTTTCGAAAACCCAACTTACTAGTTAATGGAGGCTATGCAGGACATTGCTGGGAGTTATATGCGATGTGGGCTTGGATCGGTCCGTTTCTCGTCTATTACTTTCTCCATCAAGGGTTTGATCAAGAAACAGCAATCCGCTTCGGAAATATTGCAGGTGCCTTAGTCATCATGATCGGTGGTCTAGCTACATATATAGGTGGTAGAGTGTCTGATGCGATAGGTCGAGTGAAAGCAGCTACTTTTTTTCTCGTGATTAGTATCGTCTGTTCGATCACAATCGGTTGGTCTATCCAACTCCCGATCATCGTTATGCTCTTACTAGCGATGATTTATGGGTTTACAATTGTCGCTGATTCACCTATATATAACGTAGCTATTACTGAAGTATCAGACCCAGATGTAATTGCTCTTGCTCTTGGCGTTCAATCAGTTCTCGGTTTCACAGTAACGATCTTTTCTCCCATCGTGTTTGGGTATATGCTAGACAATTTCAATTGGGGAATGGCCTTTATGATTATCGGGCTCGTCACCATCATTGCCCCTGTTTGTATGCTCTTACTCGGAAAAATCCAACACACAACAAAATTACACCAAGGACACTAGAAAAGCGGAAGGCCCCCGCTTAGCACCGACAAGCAAATGTTCCGGTAGCTAAAAGTCCGCTTTTTGACTTTTAACTGCCAGGTTATTTGACCTCGAGGCGCTGGGGACTGGAGCTAGACACTAGAAAAGCGGAAGGCCCCCGCTTAGCTCCGAAAAGCACAAATTAAGCCCTACTCCTAGTAGGGCTTAATTGATGTTGAACTTCATTTGTAACAATCTCCTTTGTTTAAGCAAACTGTGATAGTATTTTTGAAAAGTCGACACGGTCCCCTAAGGTCGGTTGTTGTGAAGGCTTCATATAGGACTTGTCTTTTTCAATTGCTTTGAAAACTTCATATGTTGTCAATGCATCATCTAAAGCACGGTGATGCTTACCAATCCCTTTTCTACCATATTCTTCGAGAACTCTCCACAGTCCGCTTTGATTTTTATGTCCAAAAAATCTTTGATATTCTTTTGATAGATCACGTTCACGGTCTTTTACTGGACATTGAATATTAGAGTAACGACAATTATTCCGTAATACTTTCATATCTTGATTTCCCCAAGTCACAATTTTCGTTGGACCAAACGACAAATACGTACCGAGTAAGTCCACAAGATGAGAAAGGGATATTCCTCGATCCACCTGTTTTTGATGTATTCCTAGAAAATCAATACAACGTTTGGTTAATTGCGGAAATAATACAGGCTTTACATATGAGGAATATGTATCATATATTTCATCTTCAATAACAGATACGATACCCACTTCAATGATTTCAGGACGAAACATATTTGGATTTCCTTTACTTTGATTCATCGTAAATTCAAAATCAATAAATAAATGTTGTTTTGTCACCTTTATCCCTCCTGTTATTTCTTACAATCATTCTATCAATTTAGTTGGACAGCTTTTGTCCTTTTAAAATCAAATTACAATTCGAATTCACTAAAAGTAAAATTTTCGTTCTATCTTTTTATACGTTGCCGTAGTACAATTGGTTTCGTATTTTTAGTGTTTGGAGTGAAAAGAATGATAGAGTATGATAAAACAAATTGTCAAATCTTAAGCGAAGCTTGTTTCAATTGTAATGACCCATACTTTAAACCTGGGCATTCAAATTTACCTTCAGTCGGATGTTGCAGTTACAGTCCAGTTATTAGTTTGTTTGAAATATATAAGATGGTTAAACAAAAAGATTATCGATTTTTTATGAATGAGATATATAACAACCCGAACTGTACAATTTATGATGACTACATTATTATTCATGCCGAAGTTCATCCTAGTTTTCATCAAAAAAAGACCGACCATTTATCAGACATTGAAAAAGACGATCTGAAATTAAGCTTTTCCACTTGCCAATTTTTCCAAATGTATAAAGGCTGTACACTTTATCCTTCCTATAAAAATGCAACTTGTCGTTCATTCATTTGTTCTACCATCGAAAGTCAGCTAGACGACCACACTCAAAAGAAAATGATAGAGTGGACCCGCACCATCCAAGTAGAAGCACAAACATTTAATTCGTATCACCGAAGAGTATTAGTTAAAAATAAATTATCGTTTAAAAAAAATGTAGCTGCAGTTCTGACTTACCTCGAAGGGTTATAGATATTAAAGTATAATGAATTTTCTGCCAATTCATATAAAACTTTATTGACCTTCCGTCACATCTGTTATAGTATAGAGTAAATAACAACATCTGTTATAAAACAGCGTGTTCGAGGAGGCGTTAATCAATGTGTCAAACTGAAAAATATCGTCATGTATGGTTTTTATATTTGGAGAATTGCGAGAAATATGGTGTTGAAAGTAAATTGGACTTTTACCAATTTATTAATTCCATGACACTTGATCAAATGGAACAATGGTTTGAACAATCTCAGCAAGTCGTTTAATGGAGGTAAACAAATGAACGATGATTTAAGTAGTGTAATTATCAAAGTATAAAAACGTCTGTTTCAATCTTATCGAAACAGACGTTTTTTTATGTTCTAGATCAATATTATGATAAGATTGAAATGAAATAAAAAGATGAGGTAATCAAAGATGAAATGGTTATTAATGAGCATCATCCACATTTATCAAAAAGTAATTTCACCTCTTAAACCACCAACATGTCGTTTCCATCCCACTTGCTCTCATTACGGGTTAGAATCCATCAAACGGTTTGGTGCTTTAAAGGGAGGCTTGCTTACGATTATACGTATTCTAAAATGTCATCCATTTCACCCTGGGGGTTTTGATCCTGTACCCGAGAAAGATGACCGAGAAAAAAACAATTAGATTAACCGTAATCCCTTCCTTTTCCAGAGTCACTAATTTCAACAAGTGCTTCTGGATAAGGTTCAAAAAATGTTTGGTCTAGCATATATTCATTTTCAAAACGATACGCCCATGCCTTTAAAATACAAACGACACTACTTAAGGGAATTTTTTTCTCCTGGTATTTTTCTAACATTTCTAAAAAGTACTCTTTTTCTTTTCCCGATAAATGAGGTGAAAAATATCCAAAAATATGGTGACATACATTAATATTCGAAGTAAAGCGAGGAACTCGGCCAAAAAGCTTAAATAATTCCTCTTCATAATAATGAAATAATTCTTCAAGTGGTCGTTTTTCTTTATTACTTAAAATACGACCTAGGATTTTTAATCTTTTTTGATTGTAAGCCATAAATAAATATTTATTCTTTTTATGAAATCGATTGAGCTGGTCTATTTGCTGAGTCGCTTTTATTTTTTTGAATTCAGTAGTTGTAAATAATTTCGTTAGATAGTGTTCACGGATTTTAAAATTTTTAAGTCTACCCTCATCTTCAATAGCTGTATGTGGAAAAGCCAATAATACATTAGAAGTAAAGGCTCCACTTCCTGTCCGAATGGTTGGAGACTTTTCCAAGCCTGAATACACTTTTACATCTGTAATTCCACAACTGGGTGAACGATTTTTTAGGATAAACCCATCAACATCTGGTAATTCTTCTAAAAATGCGTGAGCAAACTCCTCCATCATTTTTGTTAAATCTTGGCCTGTTTTTGGTTGGACAAGACGATTCTTTTCTCCATCAGCAATAAGTCTAATAACCTCCCGCGGCGTCCCCAAACCTATTTCAACTTCTGGACAAATAGGAATAAACTCAACAAACGGTTTTAAATTATGAACGGTTTGATCGGATAGCTTGTCGCCATTATAGCGACAAGGCGAAAATTCAATACATTTACTAACAACCACTATTGGCTTAATAAATTCCCTCATTGCATCCTCCATCCACTTTCATAAAAAATTATTTTGTGTAATCCATTTTTATTGCGCTAAAGTTTGTAAAACGTCGGATTCCTATTCTACAACTACATTTATTAATGAGCTTGAAATCTTCTAGTGCTAAAATCTTTTTTCAGTATGTATAAAATTGTACTGGAATTAGGATAATAATCGAAGAAGAAAATAACAATTAAATGGAAATATTATTCATCTGTTGAGTGATGAACTCATTCACTTTAGAAGGACATGTAACTAACCTTGTAATTGTCTTTAATGTTTTTAACAAAGGAGGGGTGTTATTTATCATGAACAAACATTTTTTTATTTGCGTCTTGCTCATTAGTCTACTTACAGCTGTTGGCTGTCAAGATCGACCTGAAGAGATTACGCAAAGCATTGAAAAACAACAAATGCAAACATCTGATGGTATCGAACCTATCCATCCATCTAACAAAGACCAAAATAAGACGAGACGTGATGTGCAACAAACGACTGTTTCATATGCGGAGGAATTTGGGTTCTATTTAAACCAGCTTTATATTCATTTAGAGAATTTAAATGATTTATTTTACACAGATAATCCAACTGAAAACGATGCTAATGAAGCAAGAGAGCATGTTCGTAAAGCACAGGATTGGAGTGAATACATCCTCAATCTAAACTATCCAGACGAATTTGAGGCTCTTCGTAAAGTACATATAAGTACCCTTATTGAATTAGAGTCGCTTATGACAAGCTTAGAGAATATGGATGTTAATAACGATACTCATTTCAGAAGAGCTCGATTATATTATGAAAACAGTATCATAGCCTTAAAATCAATGGAACGCGAATATAAAGGTGTACTTGAAGAATACGGAATTAAATAATTATGGTGGACAAGGCACCTTCACTATTTATTAGTGAAGGTGCTACACCCATTAATTGTCATAAAAATTATGTCTAATTTCACTTAATTGTCCACCTATTCCTTGAAACGGTTCTCCAGTGTCGCCGCCCTCAACAATTGCCCTAATTCGGTTTACATTTCTACGGTCTGTAGCGATGCGTACATTCTCAAGCTCTACTTCTTCAGCAATCACCTCTTCAACTTCACGTATAAGCTTAGGACGATTTTGTTCTGCCGATTCAATACCAATGACTAACATACCGTCGTGTGTAAAAATATATACATCCTCAATATTTTCAATTGCCATCAATTGTTGGCGTACTTGTTCTTCTTTACTGATGTTTTGATGATTTAGATCTATTTTTTTTCTTTTTAAATGTGGCTGGTCACTTAGAATGTATTTATCATCTAGTGTACCAGGAGCATTATTATAAATTCTTGCCCCACTCCGATTGGTCCCTTGACTTTTAAAGCCTAAATTACGTTCACTCGTATAGTACATATTATCTTCTGCAATAAGGTGAGCTCGATCCGTTCTGCCTTTTGGTGTGCCATCGGGTACCATCATATCACTAACAGGGCCTTCTAAATGTCTTACTCGATGTGTACCGAAACCACTAAACCCCTCATCTCGAAAATGATTTGCCCCCATAGGATGCTTTTGTTCAACTACACCACATCCAGAAACAATTGTTAAAATCAAAAGAAGCATGACAATAACCAAGGTTCTTTTTTTCATCCTCATTCTCCTTTCTACTTACTGATAAGTTGTGTAATTCTTATGGATTTCATGAAGAGCAGTTAACGGAAATTGTTTCAAAAATATACGAGATTTGTAATTGCAAACAACCATAGTTCTTGTCGATTCATTTCTTATTTTTAGTGTTCATGACTACTTTTAGGGAATGTGTTTCATTTCTAATAAAAATACGTATAATTGTCGTTGTGTGAAAAATAAAATTTAGACTGTCCCCAATCGGAGGCAAACAATAGATCATTTACACAATTAATATAAAAAATGGAGTGGAAGAAAATGTTATCTTATGCGATTGAACGAAAAAGAAACCAGATGGTTATATTAGCTGAAAAGTATGGTTATACTTCAGAAGCCACTGTAAAATGTAGTCAAGAGTTGGACAAGCTTTTAAATTTAGCTCAACAAACATCATCTATTGAAATAAAAATCGCAAAGTAACTTACCAATTTTTGTTTGTCTAATCTGATCACTATTAATGGTTATAAAAAAAGGAATAATCACACTGTGTTGATAAAGTTAAACCAACATGGTCAACTTGAAAAAAAGAGACTTATTTGAAAAGAGCCTGATAAAAAAGTGCCAGGTGTGCTCAAACACATCGTAGTTTTTACCGTACTCTAATGTGATTGAGGTGTCTGGACACTTATTAAATCAGACTTTTAATTTATTACTTTACCTCTCTCAAATGGCCGTTGAAGAATCCTTCCAAAATCTTGTAAATAGTTTCGAGCATCAATTCCTTCCTCATACGGCGCTCCATTTCTTAAAGTTTCAAGTTGTCTTTGAAATTCTGTAAATGCTTCATCATCATTGATTACACGAACTTCTGCATCATTAGCAACTTGTTCATAAACAGTTTCTTTTACTTTATTTTCAATATCCTCGTTCCAATCTTTTGTCGTATACACCCCAACTAAAATAATTCTACTTTGAATATATACATGAGCATCTTCCACTTCTTCTAATTGCAAAATTTGTCGAGTGAGAGGTCGATTACCTGTCGTCAACTCAATGTAGTCGACATTGTCTGTTCTCGTATTTGTTCCATGCCCTGTATTACTTCTAGAAGTAATTAATTGTCTACTTTCCAATGGGGTTCTCCCATTAATCGCCATTTTGGGGTCCAACTCAGGAACTTGTTGCTCTTCCTGTATTAATTGTTGATCTTGTGCGCCCATCCCAGGTGTACAACCTGTAATAACGACTATAACAAACATACATGTCAAAAAGCAGAAACATACTTTTTTCACGGTACACTCCCCTTTCTTTTATTATCCTGTAATTTTTATCTTAATATTAATCCTGTAAACTAAAGGAAAATAATAAAACTAAAAGAATTTTAACGATAACCATTGCAATCAATTCTACAATTTGTTAATGTAGACACAACAAATGAATATTCTTTACTTCTTAACACGAAGTGAGGATAGAGGTGCAAAGACCATAAGTAAGCAATGGGAGGAGGATGAGCTCTTTTGATCATTGTTGAAAGGGGGATTTGCCGAAGCCTAAAGTGCTCATATCGCTAAAGGCTGGTTCTGTATTGAATAAATGCAGGACTGTCATATAGTACCTAGTACCACACTATATGGAGAGCTATCTTACGCAGGAACAAGATCTAATTGTCATTCCTAGCAACAATGAGCAGCTCTCATTGTTGCTTTTTATTGTAATCAGAAATGCACTAAGGGGGAAAATATAATGAATTTTGGAAAAGTTTTAACCGCGATGGTAACACCGTTTGATGTATATGGCAATATCGACGTTCAAGCTACAGAACAATTAGTAAATCACTTAATTTCTAATGGAACGGATGGACTTGTTGTAGCGGGCACGACAGGGGAATCACCAACATTATCAACCGAGGAAAAGCTAACCTTATTTAAGCAAGTTGTTGAAATTACAAATGGTCGAGTACCAGTCATTGCTGGTACAGGATCTAATAACACTGCAGAATCGATTGAATTAACAAAACAAGCAGAAGAAATTGGTGTCGATGGTATCATGCTCGTTGCCCCTTATTATAATAAACCTTCTCAAGAAGGGTTATTTCAACATTTTAAAGCGATTGCGGAACAAACAAAGCTACCTGTAATGATCTACAATATTCCTGGACGTAGCGCAGTCAATATTTCAGCAGACACTACAATTCGATTATCACAAGTTCCAAATATCGTTGCTACAAAAGAAGCTAGCGGTAATTTAGAAGCGATGGCAAAAATTATCTCTGAAACAGACACTAATTTTAGCTTGTACAGCGGAGATGATAGCTTAACATTACCAATTTTATCAATTGGTGGAACTGGAATCGTTTCAGTATCATCTCATATTATTGGAAATGAAATGCAAAGTATGGTCACTAGTTTCTTAAAGGGTAATATATATGAAGCTGCTGAACAGCATCGCCAATTATTACCGATTATGAAAGCTTTATTTACAGCACCAAATCCAACACCTGTTAAAACAGCGTTAAATATGAAAGGAATTACTGTCGGCTCAGTTCGTCTTCCTCTTGTACCATTAACAGAAGAAGAACAACAGCAACTGCAAGCAACTATATTCCCAGAAGTATCCTACAACGTAGGGTAAAAAAGAAAAGCGGAAAAACCATTGTAGGTCTCCGCTTAACATCTTCATCTTATGAAAAACCGATGAGCGACATTGTAAAATGTCGTTCATCGGTTTTTTAACCCGCCTTTTGAACGGCTTGCTTTTTGTTATTAATTTTTTTCCTGATGTACTCATCAATGAAACCAGTTCCTAATAAAACACCTAGCACAATAAAAATAAAGCCTGTCAATTGCAATAATGTAATTTTTTCGCCTAACCATAGCGCTGAAAAAACTAATCCAAAAAAAGGCACAAAATTATTGAAGACAGCTGTCTGACCTGCCCCAAGTTGATGAATTGCCGCATTAAATAGAAAATGACCAAGAGCTGTCGCTACAATCGATGAAACTAAAAATATTCCCCAAATCCACCCCGTTAGTTCGAACATCTCCTTCGTCCCTGTTGGTTCAATAAAAAGACTAATAATAAACATGAAACTAGAACCGACTACAAGCATAACAGCAGTCATCACTCTCGAATCAAGCGTATTCGTTCCTTTCTTAATATAAATAAAAGAAACTGCCTGAACGAACATCGCCATAAAGATAGCAACATCACCAGAATTCACCGCTGTAAAACTTTCCCCGCTTTGCAAAATAATCGAACACACCCCAAAAAATGCGAGCACGATTCCAACAACTCTTAGTCGTGTTAACGAATCCTTTAGCATAAATGACGCCAAAATGGACGTTGTCAGCGGCAATAAGGCTAAGATTAATGCTCCATTCGAAGCGGTCGTTGTTGTTAATCCCCATGCTAAGAGAATATGGTGTGAACTCACTCCAAAGATCGTTGCTATGAGAATATACTTCCATTCTTGTTTCGATATCTTTCTTAGTCTTTTTATTAAAATACAAACAGAAAGCGCTACGACGCCAGCTAGTAATACACGTAAAGATGTCATCGTAATAGGGGGAAAGACTTCAACGAGCATCTTAATAAAGACGACATTCATCCCCCAGGTAACCATTACCATCATAAGTAGTATATATGTAAGGATATTTGATTTTTCATGTTTCAAGATTCTCTCCCCTTTTTAGATAAATTGTAGCAAATGAAACAAATAGAGAACTAGCGCCAATACAATCACACAAACGAGCACGAATCGACTGTTTTTCTTCGCAATATCAAAAGAAGAATCGTTCATTAATCCTGATGCCATTAAGACCGAACCCGAAAATGGTGAAACTTGTGTCGCTAACGTCCACGCAATGATTAAGAGGAGCGCCATGAACTCAGAACTAACGGAAAAAAGCTGTGGAGATAATGCACTTCCTATGCCGATGACAATAACAACAGGATGAATTCCAAAAATTGATAGGAAAATGGCAAAACAAATTACAATTAATGCCATTGCATAAATGTACCCTTGCGAGAAAGTTAAAATCATTTGTGATACAAAATCGCCAATATCCGTATATGAAAGAGCTGCACCAAAAAAACCAGCACTAATAAATATAACAATTTCATTTTTTAAACGCGAAAAGCATTCCTTAACATAATTGAAAAACTGTTGGATATACTCTTTTAAATAATTAGAAAAAACAGCCCACAAAAGTGGATAAACGAAACCTAATATCGACACAACCGCTAGCATATTAACCGGCAAGAAAAATTCTAAAATGAATGAACACAAAAATAAACCTACACCAAATAAAATTAAAACTCGGAGTGCAGGACGTTTGTTTTGTACCTCGTTTTTTGGTTCCTTTGGTTGAATACAATTTGTGTCCTCTGAAAATGACAACTTCGGAAAAAATATTAACGAGACTAAAACATAAGTTAAGCCAATCACAAAGCCATACAATCCAATCGACAACCACGAAACATTAAATAAAACTAACACGAGTCCTACATTTACAAAATACGGGGACCAGAACATACAAAAACCAAAAGCACGCAGTAATATCATGACCATTTTTCTTCGAAAAAAGTTTGATATACTTCCTTCAATAATTCGATGAACGAGCACCATAGAACCTAAATTAAGTACCGCTCCCATCGTTGCTGTAAGGAGGAAACCGAGTCGATAAGGATGGGCTTCCTTTTCCCCCTCTTTTTCCATTTGTTCGATATGAACTTTTAAAGTTGTTAAAAGTCCAGCTAAAGAAATAAAAACACCGATCAGAGGTACGAATAAAAATAATGCGATAAGGTTAATGTTATTACCGAACGCTAATAAAAAAGATACTCCATCTGATTCTGTTAAAAGAAAAATTACAATTCCAATCAATAGTAAAGGAATTGTAATGATGATACTCGACCTTCTTACAGTGGGTAATGCTACAAATAACAATACAGCAGATAATAGGCTATATGTTACATTTAATAGCAGACTAGAATAAAAGACAGATATTAAATACAACGTCACCGTTAAAAAACAAACGGAACCTACTATTGTACTCCACTTCGCGCTCATAATTAACTCCTAATTCGTTCTAACATCAAACGAAAGTTGTTTTGTGATAAACCACACTATTAAGCAAACAGGATTGATTGCACAGGTTACAATAAGTATTGATGTCTTATCTAATCCTTAAAGATTTGAAGAAATATTTAAGGTTCATAAAATAAAACTGAAAAAAGCTGCAAAACGCAGCTCCTAATTTCATACAACTATAGAAATATAAACAAAGTAATAATAAAAATAGCTATACACGAAAAGCCAATCGCAAAAAACGTGGTGGCTAATCGCTTATTTGCTTTCATAATAAAATAAAATCCTAAACCACCAAATACACCTGTTAATAGGAAAAAACCGATTCCTAATAGTACAATAATGATTGCTGGATCCATCTAACAAACTCCTAACTTTCTTTTTCTATTTTATCAGAAAATCCACCATTTGTAACGAACTAACTCCTATTCAATTTCTAGCCGTTTTAAAATGATATCTATTGGTACACCATCGATAGAGTCCACATCACTAAAGTCCACTTTCCGAAGATCTACTTTAGCCATTTGTAATGATGGATTTTCTCTAATATTTGAATTTTCCATTGGAGTGTTCCTATCCTTGAGCCAAACTACTTGATCTAGCTTTTGCTTTTCATGGAAATTTCGCTCAACAATAGACAATGCTCTCCCCTTTACTACTGGTTCCTCTGTTGTTATTAATTGAAAAAGAACAACAGTCCAAACGGCTACAAACGAGGTTGCCGCAATAATAACTAAGAACCATTGTTTCATTCTTAAAATTCCCCCACCCTTTAGCCCGCAAGAGACCTTTTAACAACATAATAACACAGGCAATATGATCTAAATGTACTGTTTTAGACGGATTATTGACAGTTCCTTTAGTATTAACTCATAATCTTCCAAACTTTTTTCTATCAGCAGTTATAATAAAGTGAAACTTCCATCAGTGAAAGGTTTCCTCTTCCCCTACTTACCTTTTTTGATTCCTCGAATTCTTGAAATCGGGGTATTATTTTCAGTTGTTGCGGGATAAATCTTAGAGGAAACGTTTCATTGTTAACAGTTACTTATTTGATCGTGAAAGCAAAAGAACGGTCATCATATGTATCTTGCCCTTCTACATACGTTCGCTCACAAAAAGTAACTTGTTTCGATTTACTAATTGTAACGACAGTAGAACATCTTGTTCCATAGCCACCCATATTAATGAAAACAGATGAAAGTTGCTTTTCTAACTCTAGACCAACCCCTGTGTTAGGTAAATATTGTTCTTCTGCTTTTTCATCATTTGTAAGACTTGCTAATAAACGAGCGACAAGATCTCCTTGCTCTTCTTTAATCGCTTGCTCTATTAGAGTTTTACCACGTTCTACTTTGGGCCATGACGTATTTAAAAGCGCATTACTTACACTATGAATACCAGGTTCTAGTTTTCTAATGACATTTTCACGATTTGAAAAATAATACAAATCCTCTACAGTCCCACTTAATAAATTAAATCCTAAATAATTGTCTTTGAATTCCTTCACTATCTTTAAATATTCCACTGGATCAATCTCGCTTTTTAAATAATCTAGAACCAATCCCCCTCTTGATTTTTCATTTGACTTTTCCCTAACTTCTCGATAATTCGTCAGTGCAGCAATTTTTCCATTGGTCGTAATTCCTAACCATGTTCCTCCTTGCTCCAAGTCTTTTCCAGCTATTAATCCAGGGAATTCTGTCCAATACCCCGCCTGTTCTGTTGGTCTAATGAAAAACTCATCCCGATTAGCCGCTAAAATGAGATCAAACTGTGGATGACATTTATAAGCAAAATTTATTAAACACATAGTAGCCCCTCCTTGTAGAAAAAGGTAAATGATTGTTATAATTTTTACACATAGTATACTGTGAAACTTTATTTCGCTCCAAACGTAATTATAATACACAATGGAAGAGGAGGCATAATGATGACTGAAAAAGAAAACTATTCAAAAGAACTTCTTGCTATGTTTAAAGAAGAACAAGATGTAGATAAAGTATTACATAAAATTGGTGGTCTCGGCGAATCTGCTCAAAAAGAAGCAGGTGAATCCCTTGAAGCTTTAAAACGCCCCGTGAAGGAAATGTTGTCACAACCAAATAACGACCTTCCAACTCAACTACACCAGTTAAAGGAAGTAGTAGGTGAACTTGAACCTGATTATTTAAAAGAAGGCCAAGTGAAAAAATTCGTAAATAAGTTGTTTCGTAGGAGCCCTATTGAACAATACGCAAAAAAATATCAAACCGTTGAATCACAAATCGAGAATATAATTGAAGGCTTGCTTCATGGTAAAGATAAACTCCAAGAAGACTCCCTCATGCTCCAAGAATTAAAAATTGTTGCAAGAGAGCGAATTTCTAACTTAAATGATCAAATTGAAATAGGTAAACAATTAAACGAAATGCTTGAAACCGAGATGATAACCGAGGAATGGAAGGATAACCCAACCGCTCTGCAAAAAGGACAACAAAAAGTCATTTCACGTATTAAAAATATGTCCCAGGCGATTATGGTGTTGCAACAATCAGTCGCTTCCATCGATTTAATTATTGAAAACAACGATAAACTTGAAGAAGCGATTTTTAACGCAATTACGATGACGAAAAATATTATTACGGTCACGGCTTCAATCCAACTTGCTTTAGGAAACCAGCAAAAAGTAATCAAAGCAGTTCAAAATGTCAATCAAGCAACAGAATCGATGCTACTAACGAATGCGCAAATGCTTAAAGATAATACTGAACAAACATTAAAAACGTTAGAAGAACCTGCTATTGCTCTCGAGTCATTTAAAAAAGCGTATGAAGATGTATTTTCTGCTATTCAACTAACCGAACAATCAAATGAACGGATCATTAATAGCGGCAAACGATTTATCGCAGAAATGGATGAGTTAAACGATCGAATGAAGACAAAATTACTTCAGTAAATTCCATTTTTGCTTAACCATTGATAAGGAGCGAAAGCGATGCTAAATCGTTTACTTGAAATTCCTTGGATAGAAAGTATCTTACCTGATCGTCTACGTCCCGTCCAAGATGAAATTCTATTAGAAGAAGCAACCTTGCATACCTTACATGAGGCTGAACGAATATTAGAACATGTTATCCAACAATCTAGCAAATATAGCAAGAATCGAACTATTAAAAAGAAGCACCATGAATATGTTATTACAGTTAAAATTAAAAAGAAACTGATTAGCTTAAACATTATCGATACGTATTACTCTAAATCTAAATATAAAAAACGGATTTATATTCAATGTTTCCGAAAGTATTTTAAAGCGGATCATGGCGTTGGTAAGTGTAAAGAAGCTTCCATTCATTATACAAAAGATAAGAAAACGTACGTGCGAAGTGTAAAAAAATCTCCTTATACCCAAAACCTGTTTTATAAAATTGATAAATTAGATGACGCCTTGCTTGGACAACTTATTCAAAATGAACCAGAGGACGTTCACTATCCTCGATCGACAAATCAGTTAAAAAGTAATGACCAAGTGAAAAGTTTAGTCATTGAAACGAACCGATTAATTAGTCATACGAAAAAGCTTCAGATCGATCCATTAATTGAAAAACGTTTAGAGCAAATCATAGAACATACAGAAGTACTTTTACCTGATTTTTCATTACTTGAAATTGAAGAAAGACACATGATGAAACGAATGTTAAATGAAGATATACCGAACTTAATGCATGCTTACCTTTCTCTATCTCCAGAAAACAAAAAAGAACAGCGTGAAAATGTATTTGTCTCCTTATCGAAAATGGAGTTAACCCTTATTCGACTAAAAGAAGACCTTGAAAAAGCACGCCTTCAAAGAATGGAGCATCTGCTTAAACTAAACCACTTAAGGTATACCAATAATCAAGATGAATAAGTGAGGATGACAAACACGCGTCATCTTCTCTTCTTTATCGTTCGAATTTTATAAATATTACGTATAAAGATAACTAAACTCCTTTACATCGCTCGTTCGTTCTTATAAACTCAATTGTAAAGGCTTTCACTTGGCGAAGGTGGAAAAAGGAGGATACTATCATGACAAAAAAAATATTTGATTTAGGAAATCGAATTCATCTCATTGACGGGTTAGATCTTGGCTTACCTTATCGAACAGGTACATACGTTATTCGAGATGAGAAACTTGCAATTGTTGAAACGGGTCCGAGCTCATCTATACCTCAAATTTTAAATGGTTTGAAAGAACTTGAAATCGACCCTAATGACATTGATTACATAATTGTTACTCACATTCATTTAGATCATTCTGGTGGGGCAGGATTACTGATAAAGGATTGTCCAAATGCAAAGGTGATCGTCCATCCGAAAGGAGCTCGCCACTTAATTGATCCATCAAGACTAATTCTCGGGGCCAAAGCGGTTTATGGTGATGACTTTAACCGATTATTTGATCCGATTTTACCTGTACCTGAAGACAAGGTCATCATTAAAGAAGACGGTGAAACGTTAGCTTTAAGTTCAACATGCGATCTTACTTTTTATAATACACCTGGTCATAGTGATCATCATTTTAGCATACACGATCCTGTAAGTAATGGAATTTTTACAGGGGATACGATTGGAATTAGTTATAATGACATACTTGCTGATATTGGCATTCAACTTTACCTTCCTACCACATCCCCAAACCAATTTAAACCTGATGCGATGTTAAATTCTTTAGAAAGAATTAAGTCGCTTAATGTAGACGCTATCTATTTCGGACACTTCAATGTAGCTCATGATATTGAAGAGGTGTACAAGCAAATCAAATCATGGTTGCCACTATTTGTTGAAGCAGGTGAAAAGGCCGAACAATTAGGAAAAGACTATCATTGGATCGCAGAACAACTTTTCAATGCTGTAAGAGAAGATTTAAGAAAACAAAAGGTCCCTGACACCCATCCTTTCTATGAAATTTTCAAGTTGGATACTTCCGTTTGTGCAATGGGTATTGCAGATTATCTTGCGAAGAAAAATCGCTAAACTGAGAGGCTGACCGATTGTCGGCCTCTTTTTGTTTGATTTTTTAAAGAGAAAATGGCAATTTCCTCCTTTTTGAACTAAGTGAGAGCATGCACTCTATCTACCTTCAAAAAAACAGGAATAAAACGCCAACCGATGAATTATAGAAACAAAATTTACAGAAGCTCATTTATCAGATAAAATGATATGTAATCATTTAAGTTATTTTTCTATGAATATATTATTTTCATAAAGCGAGGTTAACCATGGACCGAAAACAAGCAGAAGCACTAGTAGGAAATCTAGTTATTATAAATGAGAACGACGAAGGTCAGTACATTGGAGAGCTCAAACAAGTAATTACAGCTCCAAGAAAACCATGGCGAGGGTTAATTAAAATTATCTCTGTTCATTCTTTACCGAAACCTACTTTTACTAACCGTGTAGAACTCGGTGTACCTATCTATTCGGCTGAGGAGGTTGTTGAAATTGCAGGATCAAAAATTATAGCCTCGCCTTCTATAGACGTCATAACGTATGAGGAAGGACTTACTTCAGCAATTACTAACGAAATCGAACTGATAATTAAAAGAAAACAACAAAACGCTCTAATTTACGAAGCTTTAACCGATTACCTACGGGAAGTTAACCCAGCGCAAGCAAGTTCCCTTATTGATAAATTATTAATTGAAGAAACAGTCGTACCTGAAGATGAGTACTTGTACTATACGCTAGAAAATAGAAATAATAGTCCGATTTTAGTAGAAGACCTTCATAGAAAAGAAGTTCCATTGGAAGGGTGTCCTTTTGAATTCGAGCTGAAAACTAGTCGCGGATGGACTAAAGGTACCTACTATTCCGATTGGACCTTTGAAGCCTTATCAGGGAAAAAGTATAAACTGAAGGAAGAAAAAAAACTTAGGTTAAACAAAAAGCACCTTGAACCATATCAACTATTTCTAAATGAATTAGACAAACCCGCTCTTCATTCATTTGAACATTTCTTAAAAACAAATGCCTTGTCCCATAATCAAGTTCTTACATGTCACAATTCTTTAATTCGACAATTATTATTTACGTCCGAACAAAAAGAATTTAGTGGAACGAATTTTATTACGTATCAAGCTCAACACGACATTTTCGTCATTCAACACCACTATGAACGAAAACTAAATGATGGAATTGATACAGTATATGATCGCTTCGAATTAACATCTTCAACCGGTAAACGATCGATTGTAACTTACACTAATTCATTTACTTCAGGAAAATAAGAAAAAAGAGCTTTTTAAGTAACTCGTAAGCTCTAATCGGACAAATAATTATTTTTGATGGTTTTAACAAAAAAGACGAACAACAAAAGTCGCATTGAATTTCATTTTCCAATGCGACTTTTTAATGGTTATTTATAATCAATTAGACGTTAATTTAGCTTTTTCTCACTCTTTTTTCTTATGAGATAACCACGTTAATAACGATTGACCTGTTTTTAGATCCAAATCTCTAACAGAAAAAGTTTTACCAAATATACTTGAAAGTACAGATAAGCGAACCGTCGTTAATGAACGAATCCGTTGCATCGGCGAGGAAGCTAACTCACCACTTTGAACTTTATTTTTTCGAATTAAAACGATTGATTTCGATAGTATTCGGTAGGTTAACATCACTTGACTTGGCTTAATTGCAACAGCGGAATCTCTATATTGTAAGTACCCGAGCAAAGAAAGAAACAACAAGACACCTGCAAAGTAGATCATGGCTGGGTAATAATACGTGAGTGTTAAAAATAATGCAACTGGCCAAAATAACATTCGTAATTGAAACCGTAATAACGAGCGTTTCGGTGCACGAATGACATCTTCACTCATTATATATTGGGGTAAATAAATAGCTAGTTCATTATTGATCTCACGTTGCCTTATTAACGGAAACAACACAGTCGACCGCTGTTCTTCATTTGTCCCTCCACCTTTACTTTCCACATATACCGCACTGTAACCAAACGGTTGCCGGAAAATATTACGAACAATTCGCACGGCTGTTACTCGATCGGTTTGTATAGTGAGCTGTCTTTTCTCAAGCAAACCTCTTGTAATTGTTAATTCGTTCCCTACTTTTTCAACGGAAAAATTTCCATACTTAATTATTGTAATTAATATAGAAATGAGCCAAGCTAATGCAAGAATAAAAAAACTATAGAGTAAAACTTGCAGATAAGAAGCGTCTAAAAAAAAGTCAATAAACTCTTTAACTAGCGTAATTGAAAACAGTTGTTCAATTTGCGGAAAAAATGCAATCACTGCAGTCAACACAATCCCTACTCCACTCGAAGTCATGGAAGCAATTGCTAAATCTTGTTTCGAAAGGACCCAACGATTCGATTTTACTCGTTCAGATTCACTTTGATCGGTCATTTCACTGACTGTACTTGTTGCTTTTTGCAGTAGAAAGTTTCGAGTCCTAATTCCCTCTTCTTCACTTATTGCAATTAAATAAACTTCCGGTTCGTTTCCACCGCCTGCTGTTTCTATCTTCACGCTTACCAATCCGAACATTCGTTGAATAATTCCTGAAGAAAGGTCTACACTTTGCACGCGTTCTACCCGAATATATCTTCGTTTTTTTACAAAGACTCCCTCTATTACACGTAATTCACCGTCAACCCATTCATAACGGAACGTCAACCAATACAAGGCACTATGTAGTAAAGATAGTAATAAAACGAAGAGAATAATATAAAAATAATACGTTCCAAACAGCGTCGTATCACTCGTCGTACCAAAAATAAGACCAAATAGGATCGGGACAATTAAATGTTTTAATGACGAAAAAAAGGAAATAAAAATGGCTGACCAATGAAGTCGATAACTATTCTTATTCATCATCATCCGCCACTGCTGCCAATTTTACGATACGATTTCTAAGTTCGTCTGCGACATCGAGTGTTAATGCGGGTATCCGATGTGTAGTAGCTGCGGTAGAAACGGTCACAGCTGCCAACTGAAATTTACGTAGGAGCGGTCCTTGTTCTGTGTCGACATGTTGAACTCTAATCATCGGGATTAATGTACGCTTCACAATTATGACTCCGTATTGTAGTTCAATTTCTTCATCGTATACATCGTATTTAAATCTTTTCCAACGCAGAAAAGGAGCCACGATCACATGAATGATTACAAAAATAACGAATGCCCCGATTAGTACATATAACATCCAAGATGGAAATGGAACATACAGCATCATAATCCCATATCCAATCGGAAGTATTGCAACGAAGAGAGCTTCAATACTTGTCCGAATTCTCCAAACGGTCAGGGCTTGTATGGCAATCGCTTGACTTGGGGCAGGGCGTATTCCCAAATACTCTTGATTACTCATCGTCTGTGACATAAATAATTTTCACACCTAGTGTAGTCAGCAACTCAATCACTTTAGTATTTAATTCACTATCATGGACCAAACCTAATGATTCCACGAGTTCAAGTTCCTCTAAATATCCCTCGGTTGCATCTTCAATTAATTCAATGATATCTTCTAATTTCTTGTCTTTTAACACATGTAGGATCTCTTCTTTATCCAATCTGAAAACCTCCTATTTACTGTTTACCTTCATTTTCTCGTGAAAATTAATGATATTGAAGTTAACTTATTGTTGTTTTTTAGAAACAGCATCCGTCATCTGTTTCCATACAGAGCCTTTCGCTTCTTCACCTTTTTCGATTCTTTCGATCGCCATATTCACTTGCATGCTCACTTCGAATTCATTATCGTCTTTGGCTTCATGTAATGCAGGTAAGGCCTGTTCATCGCCTACTTCGTATAGAAACATCGCTGCACGCCAACGAACTAGTTTACTTTCATCTTTTAACGCTTCCATCATCACTGGTATAGCAGCTTCATTTCCAATGTCGGATAAGCAATCCCCTGCCGTTCTTCTAACTGTCACAGATTTATCTTTTAAAGCTTGGTATAAGTAGGGAAGCCCCTTCTCTTCAAGCATTCCTAGATAAACCGTTGCCTGTCTACGAATAGACGCCTTTTCATCTTCTAAGGCTTTGACTAGAACTGGTAAATCTTCTTCAGTTGGATCCATGCGGTCCAGCGCCTCATAACGCTTTTTCCAGTCTGGATTATCTAACATTTCTATTGTGACTTGCTTGTAGAGATTTTGTTTATTGATTTGGTTTGGTGAATTTTCTGCGTTTAGTAGCTGATTGATTCGGTCTTCTGAAAAAGCGGCTTCAATTTCTTCGGCAACCGTATTAGCAACTTCCTCTAATTCACCATATCGAACATCTTGCTCTATCCATTTCCGTTCAAGTACGACATTATCTTGTTCTGATTGTACTTTCTGTAAAGCTGACAAAAATCGCTCAGGTAAGCCTACTCTAACCTCTCTTTCACCATCAGTTACTTTCACTTGCATCGGAATTTGTTTAAACATTTGTAATTGGACACGAACTTCACCAAACGATTGTTCACTCTCTTTCATGGCTTGAGCACTATTTGTCGTTTCAGATGTTTCACCGAAGACTTCACGGACTTTTGGAAGAATTTCCTTCCAATCAAACTTTGCATTTCTCTCTAATGCAATAAAATCGGCAACATGATAAACTCCTTTAATTCCTTCAATTGTAAACATTTTTTGTACAAAGTCAGGTGCATCAACTGCATTTTCTTTCGTATAGTTATTACGCTTTCCTTCTGTTAGTGTGTCTGATAGTATTAACTTCATTGTATTTGGACTTGGTGTTGGTTCAATGGTTTTTATATACATGTCGTTTCATCCTTCCACTTGCTTTATTGAACGATTTCGTTACGTATTATGCTACCATATTGCTTTAATCAGTTCTAAACATATGTTTACATGATTTAATTGATATTATTATTTTATTTCTATTCCATAGAGGTAAACTTTTTGGTATAAATAGAGGCTGTGTCAATAGAGCCTCTCTATCAACACAGCCTTACATTACATTTGAAAGTCCATTCATGATATCGATAAAAGATGACCGATCATCGAACACTTTTTTAATGGTCATTTCCTTATCAAGCAATACTGTAGTAGGGACACCTTTACATTGAAAATAATCGTAGACTTTCGTGCCTTCGTCTAGCAACACAGGAAATCTAAATTGATTTTGTTTTACATACAAAATTCCATCTTGGTCATTTCCTTCACGACCAACAACATTGACCGTAATAAAACTCAGTTTATTTGTATCTATTGTTTCAAACAATTGATTTTTTTTCACGAGATCTCGCTGCGAATCAGGACACCACGAAGTCCAAAACGTAATCATACAAGGCTTCCCCATATACTGAGATAAACTCACTTCACGATTTTCTTGAATGTCGAATAACTTTATATTTGAAATATCCATCCTAATCTTATATTAACAATGCGTGTTAAATGCTCCTGTTAAGTTAGCAACAATGCTTTCAACAGATTGATCTTCAATCTGTTCTCTCGGAATGAAATGAACGATTTCTTTGCCTTTAAATAAAGCCATCGATGGTGAAGAAGGCTCATAACCTTTAATATATTCACGCATTTTTGCTGTTGCATCACGGTCTTGCCCAGCAAATACAGTAACAATATGATCTGGTTTCTTTTCATTGTTTTGCGAAACGACAGCAGCAGGTCGTGCTAACCCAGCCGCACAACCACAGACTGAATTAATGACTACAAGTGTTGTTCCTTCTACTGTTTCCAAAAAATTTTCCACTTCTTCAACAGTTGTTAACTCATTAAATCCTGCATTAGTTAATTCAGCCCTCATTGGTTGGACTACTTGACGCATATATTCCTCATAAGACATTGACATTTACTTTTTCCCCTTCCTCAATCGATTGTCCCAAAAACGATCGTTTTTGAAACAACTCCTTCTTTACATACAAACTCATCATACTATAGTGAAAACATTGAAATCAAATCATTCCTTTTAAATCGTTCCAAAAACGTAGATATACATTTATTAATAGTGCTCAAGTACACCGATCAAGTAATCAATCGAGCGAAAAGCATAAATTTCTTCTACGATTTGGCCGTTTTTAATGATTAATAACAATGGAACACTTTTGACCTTTAATGACTGAGCTACATCGGGAACTGCATTAATATTGCATTTATTAATTTGTATTGTCGGGCGTACTTCAGTCGATATCACCTCTAACATTTTCGTAGCTAACCTACATGTGCCACAAAAAGGGGAATAAAAATAAATGAACGAAACACCTACTTGACTTCCTAACATACGCATTAATTGTTGTTTTGACATTTCTTCCATACAACCACCTCTACTAAAATGGGAAGAAAAACGGAATTGAAAATAACATCACGATAAATAAAATCAATTGCAAAGGGACACCTATTCTTACAAAGTCACTAAACTTATATCCACCAGCTGTCATGACTAGTGCATTCGTCGGAGAAGCTACAGGTGTCGCAAAAGCCATACTTGCCGCAATACTTACAGCTAATAATAACGGATACGGGCTCACTCCCATGTTGACTGCAGCTGTAACCGCGATTGGTGCAAATAATACAGCAGTCGCTGTATTAGATATAAATTGACTAAAGAACATCGTCGCTAAATAAAAACCAGCCATAACCGCGAGTGGACCATATCCCCCTAATAATGAAATGAGTCCATCTGCTAGGAACTGAACTCCTCCTGTGTTTTCAAGCGCTGTTGCCATTGGGAGCATAGCCGCAATCAAAATAACACTCTCCCAATTAATTCTACCGTATGCATCATCCATGTTTCTCAAACATCCCGTAATCACCATTAAAACGGCTGCAATAATGACGGCGGTCACCGCTGGCACAATTTCAAAAGTCATTAAAATTAGCATCATAAGCATAATCGCTCCAGCAATTGGTGCTTTTCCACTTGCCGCTGCCATGCTTGCCTGTTCTTGAGGTTGACCAACGACGACAACATCTTGAGTTTCTTTTGCTAAAAGTTCTATATCTGACCAAGCGCCTTGTACAAGAAGAGCATCTCCAAATCTAAGTTTTACATTAGACATATTTTTTAGGAAATAATTTCCTTTCCGATTGATACCAATGATATTTAAATTGTATTTTTCTCGAAAGGCTACTTTTTCAATCGTTGCATTGATTAGGCTCGATTGCGGAGTTAATAAGACTTCAGCAATACCTAACTCTCTTGAGACCAATTTTTCTGCATCTGTCCATTGACGTTCGGTTAGCTTCAAACCATATTTTTTACATATTTTATCAATATTATCTTGATCTCCTTGTAAATACAATACATCTTGTTCATGAATGATACTATTCGGACCTGCCATCTCTTGAAATGTAACAGGCAAAAACTTTGTTCCTTCTTTTGACTTTCGTTCTATTTTTAAAACACATAGTTGAAATTCAGCAGGTATCCGTAAGTCTGCTAAATTTCGTTCCGCCATTGAAGATCCTTGTAACACTCTAACCGTATATAACTTATCACTAATTTGATAGTTTCTTGCCATTTCAGAAGGAGAAACTGTCCCCTCTCGTCGTTCACGTTTGTTCGCATTTTCTTTAGGTAATAAGATAGGTCCAAAGACAACGAGAAAAATAATACCCGTGACAAAGGCCACAAGACCTATTGGTGTAAAATCAAAAAAAGAAAGCCGCTCATAACCATAATCAGCTAATGTTTGGCTTACGATTAAATTCGGTGGAGTTCCGATTAATGTAAGAACACCTCCAAGACTGCTAGCAAATGCCAACGGAATTAAAAATTTGGCTGGACTTGTTTTCATACTCATAGCTAAACTAACTACAACAGGTAATAATAGCGCCACCGTTCCCGTATTACTCATAAATCCACTTAACACTCCGACAATAATCATCAGCATAATGAGGAGCCTGAGTTCACTATTTCGAGAAGCTTTCATTAATAGTTGTCCTGCTTGATTCGCTAACCCTGTCCGGAAGATCCCACCGCCCACAATAAAGAGACCAGCAATCATTATAACTACAGAATTTGAAAAGCCATTTAATGCATCCTGCGTTGAAATAATTCCCGTCAGAACAAGTGTTAAAAGAGACAACAACGCAACAAGGTCTGACCGAATGTTACCTATCATAAAAAACACTGTTGTCACAGCGAGGATGGTAAACGTTAAAATTAGTTCAGGCTCCACTACGCCACCTCGAATAAAATAGAGCCCAACTCAAAGGATTTTTCTTAAGTGTATTCACCTATTGGAATATACAATAACAACATCAATGTACATTTCCATCCTTTTGAGTCAGACTCAAATTTTTTACTTAAATTAAATCATTACACGAGTAATTGTTCCTTTAATACCTCATTTGCTTTTAGAAGAGCTGCTCCTTTTTCAATCGCAACACCTTCTTCTTGTAAGATATCTTCCAAAGCGCTAAGCATGAGAGTAACGTTCGCTTGTTTTGCATTATAACCCATTAACCCTATTCTCCATACTTTACCTTTCAACTCTCCTAACCCACCACCAACTTCAAGATCATACTTTTCAAGTAACCGTTTGCGAACCTTAGCATCATCGACACCTTGTGGAATGCACACAGAAGTTAATTGATGAAGACGATGTTCTTTCTTAACAAGCAATTTAAGCCCCATTGCTTCTAATCCTTGTTGTAGAGCTTCCCCATAAAGAGCATGGCGGGCGAAAACATTTTCAACACCTTCATTCACAATCAAGCGTAAAGACTCTCGTAATGAATAGGCCATCGTTATTGGAGCGGTATGATGATATGAACGTTCTTCTCCCCAGTAACTGACAATCATTGATAAATCTAGATACCAACTTTGTACTTTAGACTTTCTGTTATTCATTACTTCAACCGCACGATTACTCATCGTAACCGGTGCTAATCCAGGAGGTGCACTTAAACATTTTTGTGTACCACTGTAAGCGGCATCGACTTTAAGTTTGTCAATTTCAGTTGGACACCCACCAAGGGATGTAACCATATCACAAACGAACAACGCATTGGTTGTATGAACAATTTCACTGATTTCTTCAAGTGGTTGTCTTACACCCGTTGAAGTTTCAGCATGAACGACGGCAACAAGCTTAGCATCTGGATGAGTTTCTAACGTTTCTTTTACATCTTGTGGTTTGATAATTTCTCCCCATGCAGCTTTTATTTGTATCACTGTAGCACCGCAACGTTCAGCAACGTCGACCATACGTGTACCAAATAAACCATTTACCCCAACGATCACTTTGTCACCTGGCTCGACTAAATTTACAAATACGGTTTCCATTCCCGCACTACCAGTGCCGCTCATTGCAATCGTTAGTTTATTTTCGGTTTGATATACTTTTCTTAATAATTCCATTGTCTCATTCATAATCGTTAAAAACGCAGGATCAAGATGACCTAACAATGGAGTTGACATAGCTCGTAAAACGTGAGGATGAACATTACTTGGACCTGGTCCCATCAATACGCGTTCTGGTGGTAATAATTCTGCTACCATTCGTTTCACTCTCCTATACAGTTATTTACTTATACAATACCATATTTTGAGTGAATTTCCTCTATTTCTCTACGTTCATTATAAATTTAAATATGTGCACTATAATAATTATAGTCTTATATTTTTTAACACTAGAAAAAATAATAATTTCTAGGGGAATGCCTATACAGGATGAGCAACACCTTCATAGCCTATAAATGTAAGATGATTATTTTAAGGAGGTGCTTAGAATGGGACACACTTATAGCGGTGGTTTCACTCTAATTGTTGTATTGTTCATCTTGTTAATTATCGTTGGTGCTTCATACACTTGGTAATAAGAAAAACGAAAGGCCCTTGGGAAGCCACGACATGCAAATGTTCTGGCTGACTAAAGTCCGCTCTTTGACTTTTGGCTGACAGGTTATCTGTCCTCGAGGGGCTAGGGCCTGCAGTTAGACATTAAGAAAAACGAAAGGCCCTTGGGAAGCCACGACATGCAAATGTTCTGGCTGACTAAAGTCCGCTCTTTGACTTTTGGCTGACAGGTTATTTGTCCTCGAGGGGCTAGGGCCTGCAGTTAGACATTAAGAAAAACGAAAGGCCCTTGGGAAGCCACGACATGCAAATGTTCTGGCTTCCAGATTGTTGTCCTTAGGAGAAGATATTGGCCCTCTAAATATTCAATTAGTAAGGCTTATGACATTCTTCGGAATGTCTTAAGCTTTTTTTATATTAACAGCGAAAAGAGACTGATGGATATATCAGTCTCTCGCCTCATTAAAAATCTGAACGTTGTAAAATCATTTGATTTTGCATTTGTCGGATACGTTGCTGTGCCCTACCTAACTGATCTCTCTGTTCAGCAGTTGCACTTCTTGAAATTGCATCAATTTCTTGAAGAATATCCTCTAATTGTTGTTGTGCGTTTGAATAGTCAGCAGCGTCACCTTCTTGGACTTGCATACCTAAATTCAACTGTTCCTGTGCTTGTTCAATCACTTCATTTGCTTTTAATAAATAAAAATCAACCTGTTGATGAATAGCCACACCATTCTCCTCCTCTAAATGCTGTCAAAGTAGAATGGTATTAATTTGTCTTTTCTTATGCGGTTTTATTCTAGGGTTACAAATATTTCTCTTCACTTTCATAATTTTTCTATGTAGCGTCAAATTTAGTGTCTTTAAAACCTATTCATTTTCACGAAGGAATGTATGTACAAAAAAATCACAAGCAATCATGCTATTTGGAAATATTTCTCGAGCTTCCTCTTCTAAAATGTGAACCTTACCTTCATACCTAGCACTAATATGATTTAATATTAGTAACTCTACTTTGGCTGCCCTTGCAATTTGGGCCGCATCACTAGCTGTTGAATGTCCATATTGATGGGCCAGCGCTTCATTTATTTTACTAAACGTCGCTTCATGAATGAGTATGTTTGCAGATTTCGCTAAATGCACAACCTTCTCACATGGTTTCGTATCCCCTACAATCGTAACCACTCTTCCTTTAATATCAGGACCTACATAATCAGCACCGCTAATCCATTCCCCTGAAGGTAATTGAACTTTTTCTTTCGCTTTTATATTTTTATAAATGGGTCCAGCTTCAATTCCTTTTTCTTTTAATCGGTGTACTAATAATTCTCCACTTTGCGATTTTTCTTCTATCCGAAATCCAAACGATGGCATAACGTGATCTAATAATAAGCAATGAACAATAAACATTTCATCTTCAAAGATAAGCCCTTCTTTTATCTCATGAATGTGTAAAGGATATAATAAAGTGGTTTTGGAAATCGAAAGACATTGTTCTATAAAAGTCTTAATCCCTTTTGGACCATATATGGTAAGCGGTGTTTTGCCTCCTTGAAAAGACCTGCTTCCAAGTAAACCTGGTAAGCCAAAAATATGATCTCCATGAAGATGCGTGATAAAAATTTTTTCAAGCTTACTTAGTTTTAATGACGATCGTAATATTTGCTGTTGCGTTCCTTCACCACAATCCACCATCCACACGCTTCCATTCTTTTGTAAAAAACGAATTGCGAGCGAGCTAACATTTCGCTTCGTTGAAGGAACTCCTGCTCCTGTTCCTAAAAAATGAAATTCCAATTAAGATCCCCCCTTTTTAACATGCATACTTTTTATCATTATATATTTTGTCGAACTCTAAACAAGTTAAACTGTTAATCATACTAAAATACGGAAGATTGACATTATGTCAGCCTTCCGCTTTTTGAGTTTGTGCTGATACGGATGAAAAGTTGCTTTTATCTTCTTCAACAGTACTTTCATTAATAGGACTCTTTTTGTAACGTCCAATTATCGAACTCGCAATAAAAATAGCCCCTACAGAAAGTAGAGCATTCGACCAGCCAACTAATATACCTGCTAAAAAGATAATTAAGAAGTCACTTGCAAAGATCGTTACACCACGATTCACTTTGAATTTTTGATCTAAATATAAAGCTAAAATATGAATTCCTCCAAGTGATGAGCCGTTGTTTAATACGAAGGTTACACCAATTCCGATAAATAAACCTCCGACAATTGTAGCGATCCAATCTGGAAAAGGGGTGACCTGAAATATCTGAAACCATTCACTGATAAACGAAATGGCTGTGATAGAAACGAGGCTAGATATTGTAAATTTCATCCCAAGCTTTTTTATGGATATAATAAAGAAGGGTAAATTGACGAGAAAAAATAAGATGCCCCACGACCAGTTCGTTAGAAAGTCTAATACTGTAGCTACTCCTGCTGTACCACCAAAGGTAAAATCATGAATAGCTAAGATCCTTAAGCCTAAAGAAGTTATAAATAACCCGACTATAATGAATAGCCAACGTGTAAATATATTGTTCAAAGAATTCCTCTCCTCCTATGTATCTCCTATTTACAATACGCAAAACTACTATACATTTCAATGCATATGAGTGAATATTTATAAATCAAAAAACTATAAATTTTCTAATAACTAACAGTTCTTTAAGTGCATCCCCAACTTGTCCCTTTTTTAATTTCTCGAAGGCTTGAAGTGGGGGTATTACTGCCAGTTGATGCGGGATAAATAATGACGCCCCAAACTAAAGAAGGATGAAATCAAATGATTTCATCCTCTAACCCTAATATTTTAAATAGCTTCATAGCATAATGAAGCTCGCTTCTCAGTATTCATCTTCTTTTCCTTACCACTGTTTAGTAGTATGAAGAAGGTCATCAGATGCGGAAGCAATTTTCGAGGAAGCTTGGGCAATTTCTCCAATGACTCTCGTAAATTCATCTAAGTCATTTTGAATTTCTTTATTTCTATCTTTAGTTTCTTTCATTTGACTAATAATTTCCAAAAAGGAAGCTTCAGTTACTGACATGTTTTGATTACTTTGATCAACTAATGTTTCTACTTTTTTCATACTTGCATTATTTTTATAGATTTGTTCATTCGTTTTCTCAATTAATTTTTTTACACCTTCAACAGATTGATTCGTTTGTTCTGATAACTTTCGTACTTCTTCTGCTACAACAGCAAATCCTTTTCCGTGTTCCCCTGCACGAGCCGCTTCAATGGCAGCATTTAAAGCAAGCAAATTCGTTTCATTAGCAATAGATTGAACAATGGTTACGATTTCATTAATTTGTTTCGCCGTTTGTTCAAGTTCAGTAATATCTTTCGTAATGATATTTGTTGTGTCTTGGATATCTTTAATATTTCCACTTAATAAATCAATTTGTTTTTTTCCATCAATGGCTTTTTCTTCAGCAAGGCTAGCAATCTCTAATCCTTTGGTTGATTTAAGTGCAATCTCATCAGTTTGTGCTGTTACTTCTTCGACAGCTCCGTTCGTATCTTGAGCTAAAGAGGCCAAGCTTGCTGATGTTTCATCCATCAGTGCTTTCACTTCGTTTTTCGTTTCTTCTTCTTTTTGTTTCAATCGGAAAATTTCATCATCATAAGCTTCAACTACTAATTGCTGTTCTAAATTAATTAATTTAGTTACTGCTTTCATCGCCACTAAGACGTCCTCTGGATGCTCGTACTCAAATTCAATGAAGTCGATAAAGTGGTTTAATAAACCTTGGTAAGCACAGATATACCATTTCTGTTCTAAGCCGATCCGAACATGTGCTTTAGCAATACGAATCCTTTTTTCAATAAACTCCTCATCAATTTTCCCACTAAACATTTCAATTAAATGGGTTTGAAGTGTTCCTTTTAATCTATCAATTGTAGAATGATTATTAATAATTGCTGTTAAATCAGAAGATTGACCAATGGTCGTATAAAATTTATCCGTAAGTACACTAACATTTCTTTCAACAAATGGCTTTAATTCTCGAATCACTTGCAACTCTTCATTCGTTAACTTTATAATCTCAACTTGTATATGTAATTCTGATTTATCTCCTGGTATTGAAAGAAGCGTATCATGTATCTTGCTTTTTTCTAATAAACGTTCATGTTCCTCATGTTTTAAGCGAAAAAATCGTGTAATTCCCACTACCTAACTCCCCCTACATTTTCACTATTTTTACGTTTATTATAACAGTGCTGTTACAACTAAACTACATTTTCCGACAATTATAGGTAGCTAAGAGGAGACTTCTTCGTAACCTCCACAAGTATACTAACGTATCGTGGACTTAACGAGTTTTCCTGTCAGCCTTATTTTTTATAATATAAATTTATCAATTATATGAACAAGCTCTACAATCTCAGGTTTACTTACTTGAGCGTTAGCACCTACTCTAACACCTTTATGGAATAAATCACCTGTGATAAGAGACGAGAAAATAATAACTGGTATTACTTTCAATCTTTCATCATCTTTTATCCTTTTGGTTAAATGGTGTCCATCCATCATTGGCATTTCTAAGTCGGTAATGACTAATTGTACTTCTTCTTCAACTGAAACGGTCGACTGTTTAAGTTGCTCAAGATAGGTCCATGCTTCTTTCCCGTCGTTGAAAAATTGAACATTTACATAACCTGCTTCTGACAGAGTATCTTCTAATAATTTCCGAAGGATCGGTGAATCTTCAACTACAACGATTTTTTTCATACTTCGCTCACGTTTTCCTAGCGTTTTTAATTGACCCACATTAATTCCTGCATCTGGGTTTATATCCATGACAATTTTTTCATAGTCAAGCAATAAAATCATTTGATCTTCCATCTTTACAACCCCAATGGTAGATGCTTCTAATCCTTGTGATAATTCAGTAGGTTTCTCTATTTGTTCCCAAGAAATACGATGAATTCTAGACACCGTATGAACATGGAATGCAACTTTCATTTGGTTTAATTCAGCTACAATGAACTTATCTTTTTCACTATCTTGCGATAACGGAAAGCCTAAAACTCCCGCTAAATCTACAACTGTTATGACCTCATCTCGTAGACGAATAATTCCTTCAACATGAGGATGACTGTTTGGTACTTTAACAACAGGTAATGGATTAATTATTTCTCGAACTTTTAATACATTTATGCCAAATGTACCATCATCAATGGAGAATACAATAATTTCTAATTCGTTTGTACCACTTTCAAGCAAAATCCCTTTATGTTCCGACATTATACTTCCTCCCCTATCATAGCTCTATCTAGTACAATATTACCATCAAATTATTTACATATCACTACTTTTATCCTTTGTATTCTAAACTGAACTAAAAAACCATGAAAAATCACCGAGAGGCGATCTATCATGGTTTTTTATATACTTTAACTTATTAAGAAGTACCTAAAGTCTAGCGAGTAAATCATCTTTTAGATGAGTAGATTAAACAAACTTTCATTTTTATTAATTTCATCGTATTCAAAGCCTTTTTTAGATAAACGGTCAATTAATAGATGATAATCATCATCCCTTTTTAGTTCAATACCGACTAATGCAGGACCGTTTGCCTTATTATTCTTTTTCGTATATTCAAATCGAGTAATATCATCCTCAGGCCCTAAAACATCTTCAATAAATTCTCGCAAGGCTCCTGCTCGTTGTGGAAACTGAATGATAAAGTAATGTTGTAAACCTTCATAAATCAATGAACGTTCCCTCATTTCCTGCATTCTACCTATATCGTTATTTCCACCACTTACTACACAAACGACAGTTTTACCTTTAATTTCATTTTTATAAAGATCAAGTGCAGAAATTGGCATAGCTCCAGCAGGCTCGGCAACTATCGCATTTTGATTATATAATTCGAGAATCGTGGTACAAATTTTCCCTTCAGGTACAAGAACAATATCATCTAACATATGTTGGCATATTTCAAATGGAAGCTGTCCCACTTTTTTTACAGCTGCGCCATCTACAAATTTATCAATTTTTTCGAGTTCTACTACTTTTCCTTCATCGATTGATTTTTTCATTCCTGGTGCGCCCGCAGGCTCGGCTCCGATGATTTTCGTCATTGGACTAATACTCTTGATGTACGTTCCGACCCCAGATATTAGACCTCCCCCACCAATAGAGCTAAATAAATAATCAATCTTTTCTTCGATATCATTCATAATTTCCATACCGACAGTTCCTTGACCAGCTATAATTTTTTCTTGATCAAAAGGATGAATAAACGCCATTTGATGTTCAGTACTATACTTCATAGCTTCATTGAATGAGTCGTCAAAAGTGTCTCCTGTCAACATAACTTCAACAAAGTCTTTTCCGAAGAATTTAACTTGATCAACCTTTTGACGTGGTGTTGTAGAAGGCATAAAAATTTTCCCTTGGATACGTAAAGTACGACAAGAGTATGCGACACCTTGTGCATGATTGCCCGCACTTGCACAAACGACCCCATTTTGAAGTTCTTCTTTTGAGTGGCTTTGAATTTGATAATAAGCTCCTCTTATTTTAAATGAACGAACCACTTGTAAGTCTTCTCTCTTTAAGTAAACATTACATTGATACCGCTCTGAAAGTACTTGATCTTTCTGTAAAGGTGTATGGACAACGACATCCTTTAATGTTTGATTGGCAATAATAATATCTTCTATGTTAATTTTTCCCATTGTGTATTCCCTTTCTGACGACAAAATAATGAAAACTATATATAACAAGACTCAGGAATCTCAACCATTGCGAACTACATTTAAGTTTTTAGATGCGATCTAAGCCGAACGTAAATATCCTTAAACATCTTATCACAAGTTCATCACTTTGAAAAATCTTTTCAGGTCGATTTATATTGCGAAACACTAAGTTGAAAACTATAATGTAAATGTTGGATCATTTGTATTGATAGAAGTTTTCTGTCATAATTAAGTGTAAAAAGGGGTGGATCGAAAATGATGAAAAAGTTAACGATGCTTACAGCGTTCTTATTTACTTTATTTCTAGTACCTGTTTCTACAGTGTTAGCTGCAGGAGGTGGAGAAGCTGCTGAAGGAGCTGCTGAACCGTCTGGTCTGATCATGATTTCTTTAACTGTTCTTTCTTTTGTTACATTGATTTACATGGTTTATTTAAACTTTTCAGACCACAATTAAAAATCTCCTTACATAAAAGGAAAAGGAAATTAGGACGAGCGCGAATTTCGCGTTCGTTTTTTAGCGTATTAGAAAAATTAGATCCAACAATAAGAAAATGCGTCAGCATCGCCATTGTGGCGATACTTTGTGTTTTTCAAAGCATAAATGTGCCACATGATCGGAGGGAATCATGGCTTGGGATATATTAAACATCATAGGGACGATTGCGTTTGCTCTAAGTGGTGTTATTGTCGCTATGGAAGAAGATTATGATTTAATGGGCGTTTATATTTTAGGTTTAGTAACTGCTTTTGGTGGAGGTGCAATTCGAAACTTATTAATAGGAGTTCCTGTTTCGGCATTATGGGATCAAGGTTCCCTGTTTACGATTGCAATTATCGTTATGACAATCGCCTTTTTCATTCCTGCTCTATGGGTCAACCATTGGATTAAGTGGGGGATTTTCTTTGATGCCTTAGGATTGGCTGCGTTTGCGATCCAAGGAGCGATGTATGCAGCGAGTATGGGTCACCCTTTAAGTGCGGTCATTGTCGCTGCTGCATTAACAGGTACTGGTGGAGGAATGATTCGCGATGTTTTAGCTGGACGTAAACCTCTATTTCTTCAAAAAGAAATTTACATTGCATGGACGATGTTAGCTGGATTCGGCATTGGTCTCAACCTTGTTTCGGGGACCGCTGGAATGATATTGTTATTTATTCTCATCGTTACTTTAAGGATGCTATCGGTTTCCTTTCGTTGGCAACTTCCGCACCGTAAATTACAAAATTAATTAGTATCAGGCACCTCCTCACTAGTTCAATGTGAAGGTGCCTGATACTACTTTATCCTTTTTTGATTGTATAATCTTCGTATGTAATCCAATCACTCCAGCTTCCTAAATAAAGCCTTACATTTTCAAAACCTGCTGCTTTTAATGCTAGGACATTAGGACACGCAGTTACCCCTGATCCGCAATAGACGATCATTTCATTCCCTTTATCCATCCCTGTTAAACGGTCTAGTTGGTCATCAACTGTTTTCCACTTTTGATCCGATGTCAATGAATCCTTCCAAAAAAAATGACGAGCAGTTGGAATGTGACCAGCAACTTTATCTATAGGTTCTTCTTCACCAAGATATCTTTTCTCTTCTCGCGAATCTAGTAATAGGATTTTATCACTTTCGGCTGTTAATTTGTCCATTAGTTCCTCTCGATCGATCAATAAAGAGGATTGGATATTTGATTGAAACTCACGAGAAGCCACTTCAGGGATAGAATCGGTTACAGCATACCCTTTTTGTTTCCAGCCACTATAAGTTCCATTTAATACGTACACCTTTTTATGACCAAGGTAGGCTAATAACCACCACAGTCTCGATGCGAATGGTCCTCCTTGATCATCATAAGCTACAACCGTAACATTTTCATCAATACCTGCAGCAGACAACTTGCTAACTAATTCTTCTACATCTGGGAGTGGATGTCTTCCTCCATGCTCCTTTACTTCACTAGATAGGTCCTTTTCTAAATCGAAATATAATGCTCCTCGTATGTGATCTTCTACATAAGCATTAAACCCTGCCTGTGGTGAACCTAGTTGAAATCGACAATCGATAATACGCACATTAGGATCATCTAAATGAGTTGTGAGCCAATCCATTTCTATTATATATTTCATTCAACCACTCCATTCAAAACAAAATGTTAGAATTTTCTTTCATACTAACATACATTTATTCAACTGGGTATTCTATTTGAATGAGAATTGTATCTAATATATAATCAATCGATTTAATCGTATCTATAAAACGTTTAGATTTTGTATCCTTTTGAAAAGCCGCAATAGATGTTTCTAGTAACTGATCATAAGCATTTGTCAGTTGCATAAAATAGACATACTTAGGACTATATTCTTTCACCCATGTTTCTGCTAACGGTTTCCACTTATTCGCTAAAACATAGACACGATCAGCAAAAGGCTTTACGTCTGTATAAAAATCAGCAGTAAAGCCTTCATTGACCGTATAATTTATATATTGATGTTTAGCCTCATTGTTCAACTCTCGTAGTTGCGTAGTAAGCTCTTTTAATACCGATAATTCTTCCTGTGTCATAAACATTCACCTCATGACACATCATACCAAATAGCGAGTTAAAATGAAAAAAATTGCATAAGCGAACGTCTTTTTTGTGGCATTTCCTCTAGAGGCATTGTCATATTTTGTTTCATTACTTCATCTATTTCATCTAATCTTTGTTCGATTGATAGAAGGCTTTTGCTCATGGCTTCAATTTCTTTTCTATGATTGAGAAGTTGATATGTTACAACGTCGTCCGCTTTTGTATCCAACTTTTGTTCAAGTTCCTCAATTCGCATCATCATTTCTTCTAATTTTTGTTCATATTTAAACGTTGGAATCATCTCGCCAGGTTGCTCACTAGATTGTATAATAGTTGTATTTGAAACCATGACATCTTTCATTTTTTTACCTTCATTTAACTGACCTTGAATTTCCTTCAATGTTTCAACATGTGGTGTCTGGAATAAATAATGTCCATGTTCATTCATTTGACAATGAATATTAAAATACTTAACCCATCTTTGTACCGTCGTTGGATTTACCCCCAATAGATCAGAAACTTCCTTTGTTTTCAATACACTTTCCATTAGAAATCCCTCCATCACACTTTTGTTAAATTAACTATTCGAAGGTCTTTCCTTTCTTCCCTTCTCTCTTGACAAAACTAGTTTTTATTCGTCAAAGAAAGTCGTGATATCCCAAAAAAATCTTTCAATTGAAATCGAGTGTATGGTTTTGTCACTTCAGCGAATACTACTAGAGAATAACAACATGGAGGGTTAGAGATGGCTAAAAATAATAAACGAGAAATGAAAAAACAACAAGCGGCACAACCTGATAGTCAACAAAATCAAAATGCACCTGGTTATGGAGATAAAAAGTTAACAGGACCTAATCGACCTGCTGAATAAGACTGACGAATTCGTCAGTCTTTTTATTTGTAACACATAACCAGGGACTTCCGCTTTTTTTTTGTCTAACTTCAGCCCCAAGTTTTTTGAGGTTCATACCTAAATAACTACTACCCAAACGTTTTCATAAATATCTTCTCCACCTTCATGGCGAGATATAACTCCGCTAATTTTTGTTGATACCACTCTGTCAATATGTAATCCCTGTTTGGATGTTCCCATTTCTGAAAAAAGCGCTCCACATCTTGTGTAGATTGAAACCAATCTTGATCAATATGTTTGTGGTGGACAAGCGGTGAATAAACCATACGTAAAATCGGATTACGTTTCGCTGTTCCCCATCTTAAAAATTTTTCATAATCCCGTCTTGAACCAGTTGGCTCAACTTGAGTTGCGAAAGGATGAATTTGTGAACTTTCTTCTGACTTAAAAAGCAACCATGCCAGTTTTTTTCCTAGTTCAATTCGTTGATCCACTTTCTTGAACTGTTGTACACTAAATCCAAATAATTGACCTTCATACGTTGGGTATATCACCGTATTAAAGTGTAGATGTTCAACAATAAAGTAAGGTAACGACCGAAATACATGTTTTGAGAAAAAAGGATGTTCTATTACTGGTTTTTGAATATAATGCTGTTCATTAATAATGAGTGCTGTACAAAGGCGTTCTAAATTTCTAAACTCCCAAAAAAAATGCCATTCGTTAACCATGAATTGACTAACACCAAAATAATTTAACAAATGGAACAGTGAAACATTTTCTTTTTTGGACGTTTCATATATGAGTAATTGTGGAAAAGCATCTGAGAAAATAAGCCAATTGGCACGTTCAAATGTTAGAAATAATGTGTAACTATATGTTTGAGTCATCATGTTTTTGTACCAGTTACTTTTTAAATCCGTCATATTCCAACCTGCGTTCCGTGAAACCATACTAGCTAGGAGTGCCCACCACACTTCCTCGTTTTTTTTATAATAGTTTAGATAAGCTTTTGTACGACTTATATTATCTCGGTTTTCTCTTAACGTTTTTTTTCGAATTCGTTGAACGATACGAATTTCATCATGAAGCATGTTTGACCACCTTTTTCTTCTCTGTTTATAAAATTTATGTTATGATTAAATGATGAAATTTTTTAAGTCTCATTTTATCCAGTTAGTCTAACTTGCTGACAAGAGACATACCCTTTGAACGAAAGGTTGCTGATCCGCATTGGCTATTCGATATCCAAATGGAAAAAAATATTCCGCACCCGTAAACCGTTCAACCCTTACTAAAAGTAATACTTTCAGTAATCGCGGAATGACGCTTGAACAAGATATAGATGATACAAATGCTTTTTATTTAAGTCGTGGAATTGCAGTTATTCACAAAAAACCGACACCTGTGCAAATCGTAAAAGTAGATTATCCGAAAAGAAGTGCTGCTGTTATTAAAGAAGCATACTTTAAACAGCCTTCGACGACCGATTATAATGGAGTTTATCGTGGTCACCATATCGATTTTGAAGCAAAAGAAACCAAGAATAAAACATCGTTTCCATTGCAAAATATTCATTTACATCAAATTGAACATATGAAGCAAGTGATTGCACAAAATGGAATTTGTTTTACCATCTTACGGTTCACTTCGCTAAATGAAGTTTATTTTTTACTGGCCGACCATTTGGTTTCCTTTTATGAGCAACAAGCGTCTGGAAGGAAGTCAATTCCGAAAACGGAAATTGTTAAACATGGCCACTTAATCGAACAAGAATATCACCCGAGAATTAATTATTTAAAAGTTGTCGATCAATTCTATTTTCCGTCATAATGTAACCAAACATTCACAAAAAACGTTAATAGATAAGAGTACAATAAAAGTTAGTTTATTATTCTTTCGTATGAGTTAGAAAGGAAGAACAACAATGAGTGATAATATGAATACACGAACAGGGCGTCGTCGTGCAAAAGAACAAACGAAGGCGACACCTAAGAAAAAAAGAAAAGGTTTATTGAAGAAATTATTCATTGCAGCTGTCGTATTTTTTACTGTACTCGTTTTAGCTGGAGGAATTACAGTATTCGCAATGATCGCTTCTGCACCTCCATTAGACCAAGAACGTCTAATGCTTGCGCAACCTGCTGAATTTTTAGATCAAAGTGACGAATCGTTTACAAGACTTGAAGGAGTAGAAAACCGAATTCGCGTAAGTATTAATGATATTCCAGAACTAGTAGAAAATGCGTTTATCTCCGTTGAAGACATTCGCTTCCGTGAACATTTCGGCGTTGATGTCCGGCGATTATTTGGGGCAGTTGCTGCCAATATTACAGGTGGCTTTGGTGCTGAAGGTGCAAGTACCATTACCCAACAGGTTGTAAAAAATTTATTTTTATCACCTGAAAAAACCATGTCTCGTAAATTACAAGAACAATACTTGGCGGTTAAATTAGAGCAACAATATTCAAAAGATCAAATTTTAGAAATGTATTTAAATGCTATTTATTTTGGCAGTGGTGCATATGGGGTTCAACAAGCTTCAATTACGTATTTCGATAAAGCAAATTTAGAGGACTTAACGATTGAAGATGCAGCCCTTCTGGCTGGTATTCCACAACGTCCTAATCACTTTAATCCTCTAAAAAACCCTGAAGCTGCTGAACAACGAAGAAATACAGTCATCTCATTAATGGAAAGGCACGGTAAGATTACAAGTGATGAAGCTGATCAAGCAAGAGCTGTTTCCGTCATTGAGCAACTAAATCCTGCGGAGCAAGAAGAAAATCCTTATCAAGCGTTTATTGATCAAGTGCTATCAGAAGTTGAGGCCATTGAAGGAATTACAACAAGTGATTTATATACAGCTGGTTTAAAAATATATACGACACTTGATCGCGATGCTCAAACACATGTAGAAAAAGTGCTTCAAACGGATGAATTCATCCAAGGATATCCTGATAATCCAGACTTTCAAGCTGGGGTCACTCTCATCGATACAGCTACGGGGCAAATAAAAGCAATCGGTAGCGGACGACACCCTCATGAAGTCAAACGAGGCTTTAATTTCGCTACAGATATAAAGAAACAACCTGGTTCAACGATCAAACCCGTATTAGATTACGGTCCAGTAATCGAACATTTAAAATGGTCTACAGGTAAAATCATTGTCGATGAACCACATAACTATTCAAACGGTACACCAATTCGTAACCACAATCGAAGTTTTGCTGGACCTGTTACGATGAGAAAAGCATTAGCTGACTCATTAAATATTCCCGCAATTAAAGCGCTCCAAGAAGTAGGCTTAGACAATGCTAAAGAATTTGCACAAACACTTGGTATTCCATTTGAAAATGATCAAATTTACGAACCTTATGGAATCGGTGGATTTACAACAGGGATTTCCACTTTAGATTTAGCTGGTTCCTTTGCTGCGTTTGGGAATGAAGGAGTATTTATTGAGCCCCACACGGTTCGAAAAATTGAGTTTCCAGATGGACGCGTCATTAAAATGAGTCCAGATCCGGTTGTTGCAATGAGTGACTATACTGCATTTATGGTAAGTGACATGCTAAAGTCCGTCGTTACCGCTGGGACAGGTGCTAACGCAAACATACCTAACTTACCACTGGCTGGTAAAACAGGTACGACGAATTTTGATGAAGATGATAGAAAGCGACTCAATATCCCTGATGGCGGTGTTCCAGACGTTTGGTTTGCTGGTTATACGACACGGTATACGGCAGCGGTTTGGACAGGTTATGATCGCAAAGGAGAACAAAATTACATTCATGGAACGACTGAACGAAGACTAGCTCAACATATTTTTAAAGCTATAATGGAAGAAGTATCAAAAAATATTGAAACTCCTGATTTTAATCAACCAGATTCTGTCGTTAGAGTCGGGGTTGAACGAAAAACAGGATTACTTCCTAGCCCTTTTACACCACAAAGTGAAATCGTCTACGAATATTTTGTGAAAGGTACAGAGCCAACAAAAATGTCTGAAGCCTTTCAAAGTATCCCTAATCCTACTGGCTTAAAAGTTGGGTACAATGAAGATACAGATCAAATCTTGATTACTTGGGGTTATCCTAATAATCAAAAAAATTCGGTTACTTTTAATATTCTCCAAAGTGTCGACAATGGTGGATTTGAACCAATTATGACGACGAAAGATATGCAACATATCGTAACAAGTCCAACGCCAGGGTCAACGTATCGCTTCCAAGTCATTGCTGTTGCTGATGAAAACCCTAATTTAAAAAGTGACCCTGTTCAAGGAGAAGTTAGAATACCCGAAATTGAAATCGAAGAGCCAATTGAAGAAGAACCCGAACAACCAGAAGAACCACCTGTAGATGAAGATGAAGAATTGCCAATTGAGTTAATTCCAGAACCTGACCCAGTTCCTGATGATGAGGATGTTGAAGAGGATGATACTGCAGCTAGCGCATCTACAGATGTAAGAGAAGAAGATGAGGAAGACAACTAAAACGAAGCAACTTAGGTCGCAAGAAAAAGAGGCTGAACTACTTTCAGCCTCTTTTTCAGTAAGCCCGAAATATAAAAAAATAGCGCACCTTTCCGGTACGCATGACGAATAGCCGTATATCACGACTTTTTTATCGAATATACGGCATATTTATTTTTTCATACATGATACCTGGATCATTTTGGACCAGGGCATGTACTGATTTAAAATTTCAGGGTTTTGATGGATGCCGATATTCGGTAGATCCGTCAAAAGTTTCTTTATGTATTCGTAGAAATCGACACCGTTACTTTTGGCGGTTTCCGCGATGCTTAAACAGATGGCGTTTGCTTTGGCACCAGCTTCACTAACTGAAAAGAGCCAGTTTTTTCTCCCCAGAACATTGGGGCGGATGGCGTTTTCGGCTGGATTATTATCGATTTCAATGCGACCATCGTTCAAGAAAGCTTTGAGCCCATTCGCTCGGTTTAAAGTATATTCAGCTGCCTTGGCGAGTGCATTTTTTCCGAAGAATGGTGATGTTTCAGCCCAGTTTAGGAATTTCTCCACAATTGGCTTTGAGTATTTTTGGCGTTTTTTTCTACGCTTACTCGGAGACAAATGTTTAAATTTCCTTTCTAATTGATACAACTCATCGCAATACTTCACACCAATTTGGCCATTTTTGCTGTCTGCTTTCATCCAATAACGACGAACATGAGCCCAACAATTTGCGAAAGTAATATCATTAATTTTATCATAGGCTGAGTAACCATCGCAGATGATTGTTCCATTAAAACTTTCTATGAAACTTTCAAGGACAGATCTCGCTCGTGACAAGGAACTTTGAAATAAAGTAATCGTAGGCCCTTGGCTTGGCACACTTCGATATACCCAGTTATAGGCATTTGTTTGGCCAGATTTACCGTCAGAACGATGAATAATTTTCGAATAGGTTTCATCGACATGTAAGACAGATTTAGACATCATCATGGCTTTCATTCGGTCGTAAATGGGCAATAACCAATCGTGTGCAGCACGAATGACCCAGTTAGAAAGGTTTTTATCATTTGTATTTAGTCCGTAACGTTCCCATTCATTAACCTGACGGTAAAGTGGTAAGTATAGCGCAAATTTATCATGGATGACTTCGGCCAATACGCTAGGACTTGCAATACTTCGTTGAATAGCTGGCTTTGGAGCTTTCCCACGTTTAATCTGCGCAGAATGAGATGAATCGCTTTTGCAGTTGCTTATACATTCATAGGCATGTTCAATATGCTTTACTTTTTTCATCCTTGCAGGGATATATACCGCTTCTTCACGAACGATACTACTACCGATTTCAACCATTTGGCTTTGGCAACAATCACAGACAGTGTTTTCTGGGTGATGGTGAATTTCTTTAATTTCCACATCATCACGCAAAGAGTCATTTCTTTTTTTCTTTTGTATTTTTCGAACAACAGTATAAGAAATCATCTGTTGGCTTTGTTCTTCTGTGTGCTCAGAATCGCTAAAAGACGGATCGTCTTCAAACAATGACATTTGCCCATCGGGCATATTATATTTCGATTTTTCTGTTTTAGATCCAAATAAGAGCTTTGTTAAGTGTTGAAGTTGTTGTGATAACGCTTCGTTCTGTTTCAACGATTGATCCAACTTTTTTGATAACTCTTGGTTTTGTTGATTGGAATGAGCCAATTGCTCTTCAAGCAATCGAATTAATTTCTCGGACTGAATTTCATTTCTAGAAGAACCGTTAGCCACATGATTCACCACATTTCGTTCAAATTCGCTCTTTTTATTATAACTAGTTTGAACGGTGGAATAAAGATAAAATTCACTGCTTTACAGCTTTTAGAATACTCCTTTTGATGATGGAAGAATCGCCTTTGGTTGCTCAATAGATAACCCTTCAAGGAGCCAGCGGAGCTCTTTTTGGGAAAGATTTCGTACTTCGTTTTCATTTTTAGGCCATTGAAGCTTTCCGTTATCTAACCGTTTATAAAGCATGGCAAAGCCATCACCGTCAAAATATAAACATTTATAGCGATCTTTACTCCAACCAGAGAATAAGAAAATCGAATCGCTATATGGATCAAGTTCGAAAGAATCTTGAACAAGTGTGGCCAACCCATCGATGCCCTTCCGCATATCGGTTTTTCCACAAATGATATAGATATTTTTCACACTTGTATAATCCTGTTTCATAGATGTTTCAACTCCCTCATCACGGTTTGGATAGTGCGCTCATCTACGCCGTGGAAGAAGGAGATTTCAGCGTCTGCCGTTTTGATCATGCAAATGCTGTTTTGAAAGTGTTGCCGGAGGCATCGGTGTATCAAGATATTTACTTTCTGAGTGAAGTGTAACGGGGACAATTGTTAACTTTTTTTGTGGCATAAGAAAAGCACCTCCTTTATTTGATACTTGTATCGTACCAGGAGGCGCTGCGTCTTTATATGCGTTGTTTGAAGTAGGGCTTACCTTTTTCAATATGATTTCTGTTATTTCATTAGTTATAATATATTTGTTCTTAATAAACAAAACGTTTCAATTCATCTAATTCTTTCATCAAGGATGATTTAACTTCTGCCTCAAACAATGCCTCAAAGCGGCTCAGCTCATTTTCTATTGATTCAACCAATCGAAACTTCAACTCTTTCTCGATGACTTGTAATTTCTGTTCGAATTCTTGTGACATCAATTTCGAAATGTCTGTAATAACTTCTCTTGAACTTTCTACCCCATCTGCAACGATCATTTCTTTAAATTCTTTTACAACACCATTTTCAAAAAAGTCTTTCTTTGACTTTAATAGTGGTAAATACTTTTTAGTATCTAAAGAAATTGCCATATCTCGTAATTCAACTGAAATCGCTTCTAACTCAATTTCGTGTTCACAATAAATGTAAGGTAATTCTTTTTTCAACAAAGTGATTTGTTCACTCAACCACTTTTTTGCTCGTTCTTTCATTTTCTCTTCCATCCGAATGGCTGTTGCTTCAAGCTCTTGTTTCAAGAAATATTCCCCTAAACCTCGCCACTCTTTGATCGCTCCAAATAATTGTTCATGTAGTTCTTTTTTGCTATTACCTGTCAGAACAGCAACATTAATTGCACTTGCAAAGTAATCATTTAAGACGAAGCGCATACGATCACGTAAATAAAGAACAAGCTGATCAAACTCCAATAAAATATCTCTTAACGCAAAGGCAAACGTTGAGTTCTGTACATATTCCATTTGAGTTTCTACCGTTTGTTTTAGCTTTTCATGCTTTTTCTTTTGCTCATTTGCCTCTTCATTCATAAATGAAATACTGTCTTTAAGTTTACTTGTAAACTGCCCGAGTTGATCTGTTATCATTTTAACACTAAGCTGTTTCAACTCTAGGATCGTGTATTCATAAAAAGAACGTTCAAATTTTGCAAAAGTTGTTTCATGATCCAGGTTTTGTTTTTTCGCCTGAAGTCCTTCTTTACTCGATAAATGATATAGTCTCGGACGTTCAATGCCATTACGTCTCAACTGATCATATACGTGTTTCCTTACACCATTTAATTCTCCTTCACTACTCGCTAAGTCAGCAGCATTAATGACAAAGTAAAGCTTATCATGAGCAAAACTTTCATTTACTTTCCCCATCTGTTGAAGGAAATATTGATCAGCTTTTGAGAACGCATGGTTGTAATAGGTTAAATAGAAAATAGCATCAGATTGGCGCATCTGTTGAAATGCAACATTTGTATGACGACCATGAATAGAATTAACACCAGGTGTATCAACAAGCACAATTCCTTTTTTCGTAATAGGGCTGTCAAAGTAAATATTTACTTTTTCAATTAAACATGCTTTACTCTCTTCAGCGACCAATGACTGCATTTCTTCGTGAGTCACTTTAAATTCACTTCCAAGTTTCCATTCTGTTGCAGCCACACTTTTCTGAATGGTTACTAAATACTCGGCATATGTTTTTTGCCAACTCGAAACATATTCTTTCATATTCGGCTTCCAGTTAGCTAATTGATCTATATCAAGTGATACATCTAGTTGCTCACTTACAGCCTTTACTTCGTGGTTTAATGCATCTATCGATTTGACCTTTACTTTAGCCGTTCCATGCGGATAGTCCTTAGTTGATTGTTCAACGGTATTTACAGTTGCTGTTGTTGGATTCGGTGAAACAGGTAATATATCTTCACCTAATAAAGCGTTTGCGAAACTAGACTTACCAGCACTAAATGCACCAAACAACGAAATAATAAATGTTTGATTTTCATAGCGATCCATTCGCTCAATTAAATGGTTACGCTCATGTGATACGATCATTTGATTTTGATAATTACGTAATACGTTCTTAATAGAATGTAGCCAAGTTAATGTCTCTTCTTCAGAAAAATCAAGTTCTGACGTTTCTTCTTCCACTTCCCAGCTCGTATCAATAACACCTTCTTCAGGTAAAATAACATTTGCAAAACCATTTTCCTGATTATCTGGGAACGACTTTTTTGACGCTTTCTGAAGATCTTCATTGTATTCTCGATCTGCTGGGTAGGTTGCTAAATGCTGTTGAACCCTTTTGATTTGGGCATCAAAATTCGCTTTTTCTTTATTTAATTTCTCAATGTATGCCTCAATATCTTTAAACGTCGCTAAACGATTTTCTAGCATTTTTGCTTCGTCTCGATAGGCTTCCTGTAATCCTGCAATTTGTAAATCGATAATTTGTCTAGCCTTTTTACGAATTTCTCTAACAATAATTGAAGTCATTTCGTTGGTAAAAGCAAAAACATAATCACGACTCGCATGGTCCGACTTCACATTCTTGTTTAATAATTCAGCTGTGACTTCAAAAGTGAGTCCATTGATAGCCGATTCTATTTCTTCAACATTTGTTAATTTCGTTCGATCAATCTTTTGGAAATACGCTTGTACATGAAATAATAACTGGGTTTTTACTTTATCTTGCAAATCACGAACAAGTAACGCTAATCGTTCGTCTTGTTCCTCTTGTGTTTTTTTCTTTGAAAATAAAAAACCTACTTTAAATCCTGGTTGGATACTTTCAATCCAGTTACGGGCTAAATCCGTTGTCGTATACGGAAATAAAATAACATTTTTAAACAATGCACCAAGGTCATCTTCAAAAGCTTTAAAAATGGCTTTGTCATATTGACGTACTTCAGTTAGCTTTTTCTTCAAATGCTGTTGTTCATCTAACTGTGATGTTTCATAGCCTTTTTCTTTCATTTCTGTTAGGAGTTGTTCCACCGCTTCTAGTTTACCTTCTTGCAAACGATTTTGTACCGCTTGATATAAACCTTGTTCTAAGCGTAATTGAGAACCATTTAACAACGTATCACTATGAAATAGTAAGGACTTAATTGTTTTTTCAAATTGTTTAAACTGATTTAATGGATGGTCCGGCTTTTTCATCGTTGTAAAAAATAATCCTAAATGACGGATTTCCCAACGGTTGAATACATCCTGAACTGAACCACGAAAAACAGACAATGGTATTTCTTGTTCATTATGCTTATCGACTTGATTAATAATGATATAAATCGGTTTCTTTTCCAGAGATAATTGCTTTAAAAAATAGAGATTCGTTTCAGATTGTACGTGATTATAATCCATCACATAAACAATTGCATCCGTCGTATAAAGCTGATCAACCGTTACTGCTTCATGCGAATCGTCTGTAGAATCAACTCCTGGAGTATCAAGAATACAGCTATGGTCACCTAAAAATGGTAAAGGTGCAGTAATCACCATATTGGAAATTTCATTTCCATTCATTCCCCATTCACGTACCTGCGTCCAAGGAATTTCACCTTTCCACTCTTTTTGTTCACCATCTTTCGTATGTAATGTTAAACCTAACTCACCATTTTTAATCCCAATAATATTAGCACTTGTTGGAATTGGGCTAGTTGGCAAAACTTCTGCTCCCAGTAAAGTATTTAATATCGTCGATTTCCCCGCAGAAAAATGACCACAAAAAGCAACTTCAAACGTTTTCTTATCTTGCTTTTCTGCTAATTTACCAAGACGATATTGTTCTTCCTGCGAGAAAGGGATTATTTCTGTTTTTATCTTCTCTTTTACGACTGTCATTTGTCTCTACACCATCCTTATCCCTTTTACTATAACGAATTTTCTAAAAAATGAGAAGAAGGTTTTTTAATTACAAGATGTCTTACCAAAAACATATACAGATTTACCTACTTATCATGTATATGTTAGGTAAGACCTCTCGTGAGAATTCTTTTTATAATTTCTTACGGTTAACTAACGATTTATAATATAATTTCTCTGTTTCTTCAAATAATGCTTTTAATTGATTGTAAGAATGAAAGTGATCAGGTTCTTTTAAAATAAACGAAAGTCGTTCACAAACGTTTACAGGCTTAAATTTTAGCTCTTTTATATTTTCTTGTAATTCATTTAAATGTGGGACAGGTACTTGGTTGGACCAAAAAATCACTTGAATTAACAATGAAATTTCTTTTATCATTAAAGGTTTTACAGCTATTCGATCTCTTTTCGCATAAAGCTCATTTAGTCGTTCTTTTGTTCGTTTCCATTGATGAAAGATTTCAGCTGTATAAACTTCTGACTGCTGCCATGGTTTACGATTGGGAAGATTTAAAGCTTCTAACATATCATCATAAAACAATAATTCGGTACCATTGTTTTCTACAAAAATAGTTTCCTCTTCATAAAACGGAAATACACGAAAAAATTCAGGAACAGAATAACTTTTTTTCATGTTATCCTTTCGCTCCTTTTGCTTTCATTCGTTTCTTTCCTTCACGACAGATCTCTAATAACGAACAAACTTCACATTGAGGTGACTGAGCTTTACAATGATAACGACCAAAAAAAATGAGTCGATGATGGGTAACCGACCATTGTTCTTCTGGTATTTTTTTCATTAATGTTTCTTCGACTTCTCGAACATTATCTTTCCAGCGACAAATTCCTAGTCGTTTAGACACTCGCTCTACATGGGTATCTACCGCAATGGCTGGTGTATCAAATGCAACTGAAACGACGACATTAGCCGTCTTACGTCCGACCCCAGCTAATTTCATCAGTTCATCACGTTCGGTTGGAATTTCACCATTATATTGTTCTATTAAAGATTGAGACAATTTTTTTATATTTTTCGCTTTACTGCGGAATAAACCAATTCGACGTATATCATTTTCTAATTCTTCTAAAGGAACCGCAACATAATCTTCTGGTGTCTTGTATTTTGCAAAAAGACTTGGGGTAACCTTGTTAATAAGAGCATCTGTTGCTTGTGCCGATAGTACAACGGCAATTAATAATTCAAAAGGATTCGAATGGGTTAATTCACATTCAGCATCAGGGAACATGTCTCCCATCGTTTCAAGTACGTATTGAATATCTTTCTTCGTTAGCATCGTTCATTGACCTCCTAAAACTATTTCTCTAACCAGTTATAGGTAGGGAAAGGTTCGACTTTACGCTTTTCTTGAGCTGGTTGTTTCGGTTGCTGATATTTGCGAAACTTTTCACCGTAAGCTCTTGCTTGTTGTAGCGTTTGAACTCCATTTTTCTTCCATTCAAATAAAATACGATCAATATAACGGAAATTTAATTTTCCAGATACAACCGATTCACGTAGAGCTGCTCGGATTATTTCAGGTGAATGCTGATCTTGATCTAACCACATCGCTAAAGTTTCACATTCAATTGGCGAAAGTGGTCGGCTAAACTCTCTTTCAAATACCGTATATATATTAAATTCTTCTTGCTTTTTCATATCATTTTCTTTTTCTAATTCTTCTTGATTCAAATACTGTAATAGCTTTTCCCACAATGGTTCAATACTATATGATTCAAATAAAACTCCATCTTCGTCTATATGTTCTTCTAGAGAAAGATACCCTTTTTTCAACAACTGGCGAAGGATTCTCGCACATTCTAGTGAAGATGGTCCTCGCTCTGATAAATCTTCTGGTGTCGGAAATGGATGATGTTCTGTTAAGTAATCATATACTTGAAGGAGTAAGACAAACTCTTCTTCGTTTAATCCGATCTTCCGATAATTTTTTAGTAGTAGCTTAGGCACGGATAACTGACCTTCTGTTATCCATTGCATGACAAATCGTTTATTCATAGAAACACCTCATTACCATTATAACACGGAAGCTACTCAACATCATTTGGCATTACTCGACAGTTTTCCCTATCGTGGGAAATTACTACTCATTTATGTACTCACGATATAAAAAGGCCAGACCCCATCGCTATCAAGATAGACTTGGGGGCTGACCTTTTTGCAATCCACTTCCCACAGTTTCCTCTGGGTAATAATTTCCCTTTCGTTTTTCCTTATGGATATAAACGATTTAATAGTCGTGGGAATGGAATTGTCTCACGAACATGCTCTACTCCACAAATCCAAGCGACAGTACGCTCAAGACCTAACCCGAACCCTGAATGCGGAACTGATCCATATTTACGTAACTCAGCATACCACTTATATGACACTGGATCTAAATCATGCTCCTTCATTCTTTCAGCAAGTAGTTCATAATCATGGATACGCTCTGAGCCGCCTATAATTTCTCCATAACCTTCTGGTGCAATCAAATCAGCACAAAGGACGACTTTATCATTCGTTGGATCTGGTTGCATATAGAAAGGCTTTAAGCTTGTTGGGTAATGAGTAATAAATACAGGCTTATCATATGTTTCGGCAATCGCTGTTTCATGCGGTGCTCCGAAATCATCGCCCCACTCAATATCATTAAATCCTTTTTCATGTAAAAGCGTAATCGCATTATCATAAGAAATACGTGGAAACGGTGCTACAATGTTTTCCAATTTACTCGTATCTCTTCCTAACGCTTTTAGTTCAATTGGGCAATTTTTCAACACTGATTGAACAACATATGAAACATACTCTTCTTGGACTTTCAAATTATCTTTAAACTCAAAAAATGCCATTTCTGGCTCAATCATCCAAAACTCAATAAGATGACGACGGGTTTTTGATTTTTCAGCACGGAAGGTTGGCCCAAACGAAAATACTTTACCAAGTGCCATTGCCGCTGCTTCCATGTAAAGCTGTCCACTTTGTGATAGGTAGGCATCTTCTTCAAAATATTTTGTCGCAAATAGTTCCGTTGTTCCTTCAGGAGCACTTCCTGTTAAAATTGGTGGGTCTACCTTAACAAATCCTTCTTTATTGAAAAATTCATAGGTTGATCGAATGATTTCATTTCTAACTTTCATATTTGCATGTTGTTTTTTCGAACGTAACCAGAGATGGCGATGATCCATTAAAAATTCCGTTCCATGTTCTTTTGGAGTAATAGGGTAATCGACAGCTTCATGAATGACATCTACATTTGTTACCGTTAATTCATAGCCTGATGGTGCTCGTTCATCTTCACGAACAATACCATTTACATAAAGAGATGATTCTTGCGTTATATTTTTCGCCTTTGCGAAGATTTCTTCTCCAACTTCTGCTTTCACTACAACACCTTGAATAAACCCTGTTCCATCTCGTAATTGCAAGAACGCAATTTTTCCACTTGAACGTTTATTAGCAAGCCAAGCACCTAATTTGACCTCTTGTCCAACAAATTGGCCAACTTGTGAAATCGTCGTCTTATTCACTATTTTCCCTCCAAGAATATAGGTATCTTTTCTATGTATAAATTAATATATACCACAAACCATTATACAAGCTTTTACCAATCGTTATCAAGTTTTCCTACAATAATACCCGCAGAGTAGTGTTTGTTTAGTTTATTAGTAGAAGTAAGTAAACTATCTTGCATCAAAGATGAAGGTATACTGTCAAAAATTCACGATCAAATTCTCCAAAACAAAAGGTTGACTCCGCATGAAAGCGAGTCAACCTTTTCATTAATCGTTATTTACTTTTCTTTTCGATAAAACGAGCAATTCTTTCAAGAGCTTCTTGAATGGCTTCAAGAGATGTCGCGTACGATAAACGAACATTTTCTGGAGCACCAAAGCCTGATCCTGGAACAAGCGCTACTTTTTCTTTGTCTAATAAAGCTGTTACCCAATCATCAACGTTATCGAAACCGCAAATGCTTGCTGCTTCTTTCGCGTTAGGAAATAAATAAAAAGCACCTTTTGGCTTTACGCAAGAAAGACCTGGAATTGCAATTAATTGATCATACACTTTATGAAGACGCTCTTCAAAAGCTTGACGCATCTTTTCAACTGAACCATCATCTTCTGTATATGCTGCAATCGTACCGTATTGTGCGTTAGCTGTAGGATTAGATGTACTATGACTTGCAAGGTTTGTCATCGCTTTAATTACTTCAGAATTACCAGCTGCATAACCAATTCTCCAACCTGTCATCGAATGTGATTTAGAAACACCATTGATGATCACAGTTTGTTCTTTTAACTCATTAGAAAGCTGAGCAATTGATATATGTACAGCACCATCATACACAAGCTTTTCATAAATCTCATCAGAGACGATCAAAATATCATGCTTTAAACAAACATCACCAAGAGCTTTCATTTCGTCTTCACTATACATTGAACCTGTTGGATTACTTGGTGAGTTTAAGATAAACGCTTTTGTTTTATCATTAATTGCCGCTTCTAATTGATCGACCGTTACTTTAAATTCATTACTTTCTTTTCCTTCAATATAAACAGGGTTTCCACCAGCAAGTTTCACTTGCTCAGGGTAACTAACCCAATAAGGCGTTGGGATAATAACCTCATCTCCCTCATCAAGAATTGCCTGAAAAAGTGTATAAAGAGCATGTTTTGCTCCAGAACATACAATAATCTCATTTGCTGAATATGTAATGTTTTGATCATCTTTAAATTTGCCGATAATGGCATCTTTTAATTTCGAAAGTCCACCAGACGGCGTATATTTTGTATGTCCTTCTTCCATTGACTTTACAGCCGCATCTATAATATATTGTGGCGTGTTAAAGTCGGGTTCACCTGCTCCTAAGCCAATCACATCATGTCCTTGTTCTCGCAGTGCCTTTGCTTTTGCTGTAATCGCCAAAGTTGATGATGGTGTTAATGTAGATACTCTTTTAGCTAACCTCATTTTGTCCTCCTCTTTCCTCTTCTACTTTAGAATGCACACTATAACTATAATCATTGTGAAAACATGAATCAACCGTTATCTGAAAAATTCAATGATTTCGATTTAAACATCCTTCTTTAAACTATATCGTTTGACAAATGTACCGTCTTCAAACGTAATGTAATAAAAAGAATACCGATCATTTTCATCAATATAGGTTATCTCATAAATCGGTAATCTGTTTTCCATTCCCAGACGCGTGGAAATAAGCTTTTTAGGTGCTAATTCCCTTATAGCAAACTGCATAACTTCTTCTTTACTTAATCCATCATCAGCATTTTTTACAATAATACGCTCATCTTCATTACCAACCCATGCAATTACAGGCTTGTCCTCTGTATTTAGACCTTGTATAACAATATACGACTCCGTCCCATGATAAAATGAAACACCTTCAACCGTTTCAACATCTGTATCATTTAACACACGTTGAACAGCAAGTTGTTCATGCTCATCGATCGGCGAGCGCATCATTTTATAAAAGTAAACTGATAAGCCAGTGGTGGTAAGTAAAAGTAAGCATACAATTGTTATTACCCACTTTTTCATAAACTAATCACCAATCTTAAGTTCGATAAATGGTAAACACCATTTTATTTGTTTCTTCCTTATCTAGTGCTAATCCAAACATCAGATCATCTTCTTTTAATATTCGATTTAAAGCATCAACGATTTTATATACATCAGGTGACTTTTCAATTTTCACTGTAGATAAAACTACTGTCTTTTGTTCCATATTCTATTCCTCCAAAAAATAATTAACTTCTTCCTATTCGAGCAACGATTACTAACATACACATTGTAAGAAGAGGTCATACTATCATTAAGCTCCCAACAAAGGAGGAGTGGCAAGTGAAAAACAATCAAATACAATGGCCTAACGTTAACCTTTCAACTTCCGAAAGGTTTCAGCTTGAGAAAGATTGGATCTCTCTTTCATCTTCTATACGTCCAAGCAAAGTAAAAACGATCGGTTGCAGTTTAAGACAAACACAATTTCCATTACGGTTTAATCGCAGTTAATCTATGTTCAGTTTAACAAAAAATAACTCCTACTCACACCTCATTAATCCTGTATCTTTAAAAGATACAGGATTTATTTCACGATATTGTCATCATTTGATAATGCTTGTTACATTCATAGAAGATTTTCTCCTCATCCAAAAACAAGCATTGTCGGTCTTTCACAAGTTGTTTCCCTTTTACGTAAACATCTAATACATCTGCCCCACTAGCAGAATAAACAACATGCGAAAGTGCATTCAATTTGGGTTGCAAATGTGCAGCACTCGAATCGAGTATGACGAAATCAGCATCTAATCCTTTTTTTATTGAACCAATTTTTTGATCTAATCCTAACGCTTTAGCACCATTTGCCGTAATGAGTTTTATTCCTTCATCTACTGTTACTGCCGTTGGATCTTCATTTACTCCTTTTTGCAATAACACAGCCATCCTCATTTCTTGAATGAGATCCAAATTATTATTCGATGCAACGCTATCTGTTCCTACAGATACTGTTATTCCTTTTTGCAGCATCTTTTGTATCGGTGCGACTCCTGAGCCGAGCTTTAAATTACTCATCGGGTTATGCGATATAGCGACTTGATTTTGGGATAGAATATCTAATTCTTCGTCATTTATATGTACAGCATGCGCAACCAATGCCTCACCATTAAAGAATCCAGTGTTTAATAAATGTTCTACAGGGCGTTTCCCATACTTTAGAACATTTTCCTCAACTTCTTGTGATGTCTCAGACATATGGGTATGAACAGGGATATTTAACTCCCTGGCAGCACTAGCGATTTCAGCAATAAAATTAGGCGGACATAAGTAAGGGGAATGTGGCGATAACATCGCAGTTAGCCTACCATCCCCTTTGCCATGCCAAGTTTGTGCGATTGAAATCGCTTCATCGAGCTTAGCTTTTTGTTCTTCTCTACTGCATAAGCCGATAATACCTCGTGTAATTACGGCCCTCATTCCCGCGTTATCTACAGCGTTTGCAATATCATCAAGGAATAAATGATACATATCTAGAAACGTCGTTGTGCCCGACTTTAGCATCTCAACCATAGCGAGCTTAGAACTAGCGATAACCGCTTCTCGCGTTAATTTCTGTTCCATCGGCCACATTTTTTCTTGTAACCACCGTTTCAATGGTAAATCATCTGAATGCCCTCTCAATAATGTCATTGGCGTATGACCATGTGTATTAATCAGTCCTGGTATAACCCATTTTCCATTTAAATTATGAAATTGAATTCCTTCAGATGTAATATGATGAGGAGATCCTTCACCAATTTCATTAATGATTTCGTCCTTCACATGTATATAGCCTGGGGAATAAACATCATTTTCCTCATTTGCGGTAATAATGACTCCGTTATAAAGAACTTTGTCCATACTTCTGAAAATCCCTTCTGTTGAAAATAGTTCATTGTAAAATTTTATCTATTCGATACTGCGATATGAAAATCCTGCCCACTTGCCTGAACTGTCCAGATTTCATAATTTTCTGGTGTACATTTAATAGAAACTGTTCCTATTTTATTCGTTTGATAAACATCAATCCACGTCTCTTGGAGTCGTTCTAGCACATATTCACTCGGACGTTTCCCTTCAAGTGAAAAGAGAATGGCAACTTGCGGGTCCACTTTTTCAAGAAACTGTTGTGACGTTCCATATGCGCTTCCAAAATCACCGACTTTTAATATCGTTGATTTCAACTCATACTTTGACATAAGAAGTTCTTCAACTTCAGAGTTGGCTATTCCCATATACAATGTACGGTGGTCTCCATATGAAAACAAAAGAACTAAACCTTCATCTATTTCTTCGCTCCCACCCGCAAATAAAACTTCTGCCTCTAGATTAGAGAGGATTTCATGTTTTTCTCCTTCGCCCCACCCTTTTAATTTTTCTGTACCACGAACCAAACTTTCTTTAATGTTTTCCTTAACATTGGCTGGAACAATGATGGTTGAAATTTGATAATGGTCGGCAAGCCACTCGATATTGCCGCTATACTCTTCCTTATAATTAGTAACGATCAAAGAATCGATTTCTTCCACGTGGTACATATGTAACTTTCTCGCTAATTCAATTTGGGAAGAGGGGGCACCTGTATTAATTAGTACCGTTCCACCTTGTCCAGATTGAATGAGTGTAGCTTCACCACTAGGAAGATTAAAATATGTAAAAGCAATCTCATCTTTGTCTAGTGAAAATTCCACCTCCAATTGTTCTGTCATATTCACTACTGAAACCGTTGTGCAACCTCCTAACAAAAACATGCAAAAAAAGAAGCATGCCAGCCTTCCCACAAGAATCTGCATACGCCAAACCCTCCGTATATAATCCAATCAACTCTTTTAGTTTGTAACAATCAGTATAAACTTATGTTACTAAAACTAATTGTATGCTTGGCGTACGCGTAAAATGAATTTTGCTTATTGGTCATACCATTCTTTTAGTTCTAACAATAATTCTTCTGTATTTGCTTTTATTACTGGGATATCAGGTATAGAATGAATGAACATTTTTCCATATCGAGCTGAATATATTCTTTGATCCATAACAACAACCACGCCACGGTCTTTTTCCGAGCGAATTAGTCTACCTACCCCTTGCTTAAACCTTAATATCGCTTGCGGTAATGCTAAACTCATAAAAGGATTTTTTCCTTCTTCTTTCATTTGTTCAGACCGAGCTTGTAAAACGGGATCATCAGGTGGTGAAAAAGGCAGACGAACGATCACCAAACAACTTAAATCTTCACCAGGAATATCAATCCCCTCCCAAAAACTGCTCGTTCCAAACAAAATTGCTTGTTCGCTTTGTTTGAATGTTTTAATTAATTTAGTTCTACTCCCACTATTTATCCCTTGTCCAATTAAATAAAATTCTTCTTCATCCATTTTTTCTTTTATTATTTGATACGTTTGTTTTAGCATAACAAATGACGTAAACAATATAAGCATACGACCATTTGTAACATGCGCCAACTGGATTACTTTGTCAGCTATATCCTGTACAAATTGTTCTGGTTGTTCGCTAATACTAAATGTATCTGTTGGGATAAATAATCTGGACTGGTTAGTATAGTCAAAAGGTGATGGAATAATATGTGTTTCTGGACCAAAATCAGCTAAACCTAACCGTTCGATAAAGTAAGCAAAAGACCCTTTTACCGATAAAGTCGCTGAAGTTAAAACCACTGAATCTTTTTTTGCAAAAAATTCATCAGCTAAAGTTTCACTTAATTGAACTTGTTTTTTGAATAAGTAAGTTGCATTCTTAGCTCCCTTCTCTTCAATTTCAATCCAATAAACTGCATATGGATCATATTCTAGAAGAAGTTGTTCTAGGTAATGCCTTACTTCGTGAAACTGGTTAATCAATCGTTGAAAATCAGTTACCGTCCCTTTGTCATCGAAAGAAAGGTCATTATTAACTTCATTAAGTGGTTGAACAAAAACTTCTAATTGTTCCGTTAGCTCTTTAAAAAATGTATAAACACGCAGTGAGCATTCTAATATACTTTGCCAAAAGGATCCTTGTTCATTGGGAGCACGATACCGATATGATAAACGGCCGATTTCATTAGATGAAGCCTGTTTCTTTTTCAAAACGTAACTATGTAACATCCTTAATAATTCATCAATTTCCACTTTACTCGAATCAATTTTTCCTTCAAGTGATTTTTTATCAACTATTGGTTTTTGTCCATATTTTTCAAGTAATTTAAAAATTTGCTGAAGAAAACCTCTATTATTAGCATTTCCTAGACGACTAAATAAAAATGCCAGTTTGTGAAAATCAATAGAAACACCTAAATGGTTAGTGGCAACTTCTTCAAAATGATGAGCTTCGTCAACCACAACATGAGAAAAACTAGGAATAATGGAATGTTCCTGAACAATATCTGTAAAAAGAAGTGCATGATTCGTAATAACGATATCAGCTTTTTGTGCTGATCTTTTCGCATGTTGGTAAAAGCATCTAGAAAACCAGGGACATAAAGGTCCTGTACTTGAATTCGAGTCACTTTGAACCTCAAACCAGAAGGCGCGACCACCTGAAGGCAAGTTTAATTCTTCCAAATCACCTGTTCGTGTTTCTGTTAACCAAATTAGTATTTGCCCTTTAGATAATAAAGTATCATAATTATCATCGTCATGATGTTGAAGACGTTGTTCAAACTTCCTTAAACATAAATAATGATTTCTCCCTTTCAAAATGGATGCTTTAAAAGTAAATGGTAATAGTTTTTTTAATGTTGGGATATCACGATCTAACAATTGCTGTTGTAAAGGTATTGTATGGGTACTAACGACAATTCTTTTTTTATGTAACTTAGCAAAGTATAACGATGGAATTAAATAACCTAATGATTTTCCTGTACCTGTTCCCGCCTCTATAAGTAAATGGCTTCTACTCTCATAGGCTTTAGTTACGGTGTCAATCATCTTTAATTGACCTTCCCGAACAGAATAATTCGGAAAGATTTTTTGCATTTCAAGCGAGTTTGTATATATATGATTTATAAATTCTGAAAGTGGTTGAATTGTTAAGGACTGCTCATCTTCGGTTTCAACTGCTTTTTTTCGTAGTGCAAGTTGCCGATAAATATCAAACTGAAGCTCTTCTTCTAGTTGATAACTCATTTGCTTTTTTTGAATAATCGGCTCTAATAAAACGTGAAAATCACTTTTCAAACGGTTCATAATTTCTTTGAGTTTTTGTAAAGTAATAATGGGTAAGTTCTCAAGTTTTTCGAGCATTTTTAATAATAATAAAGCTGTAACCTCAGCATCACTGTCCGCTTGGTGAGGACGCTCATGATCAAAATTAAAACTTTCAGCAAGCTGTTGCAATTTATAACTTTCTTCATTTGGCAAAAGAAGTCTGGACAATTCAACAGTATCAATTGAAGGGCCACGAAACGGGTGGTAACCCACCTCATCGAGCTGGGCTTGCAAAAAAGATAAATCAAATTGAACATTGTGAGCAACGAAAAAGGACCCTTCTAACATTTGCAATAGTTCAGGGATTACCTGTTCAAAAGTAGGTGCAAGTGCGACCATTTCGTCCGTTATTCCTGTCAATGATTCAATAAAAGCAGGTATTTTCATTTGCGGATTAACAAACGATGTAAAACGCTCGATAATTTCCCCATCTTGCACTAACACTGCACCTATTTGGATTATTTTATCTTGCTCAGCGGAATGACCCGTTGTTTCTATATCTACAACGACGAAGCGTGTTTCTTTCACGAGTTTCACCTCTCGACTATTCTATTTGGAAGTGAAGAAAAAGTCCTTAAATTGTTGACTTTCCTCCTCTTTAACTTAAAATTATAACATTTGTTCTAATAAAGGATGGCAAATATTTAATTGGTTACAATAGCTTCTTACTTTATTGAATTTCGTATGCTCCCCCCACGTCTGCAATAACCATAAGTAGGAGATCCAACAATTGGGGTCGTATGGATTCTCTCGGATAAGATGCATAAAAAGTTTATCTGCACTTTGACGCATATCAAGTAATCCATAATTCCAAGCTAAACCATGATATATTTCAACATCATCAAACCCCAGCATTAATAACCTTTTATAGCAATGAATGGCTCCAGCATAATATCCCATCCATTCCATTTCGTAAGCCAGCGTTTGTAACATACTTTTCGTTTCAACAAGTTGCAAACCAGAAATCCATGTTTGACATGCTTGATCATAACATTCGAGTTCTAAATAACATCGGCCTAAAAAGTAATAGGCTTCTCCATCTTCAGGAACTAACTCGATTGCTTCTTTAAAATAAGAGTATGCCAATTTCGGTTGTTGTTGTAAAAAGTGACACATTCCTAGATTATACACTACATCTGAATTGTTGGTAAGAGTTAACGATTTCTCGAAATAAGGAATTGCATCATCATACTTGCCTTGTTGAGCCATAAGGCAACCTAGACCAACATAAGCAAAGTGTTGAGCTAAAATTGTTTCTTTACTATGAATTAAAAAAAGAAACCACTCTTTTGCTTTATCGTAATTTTGAATATATAAGTAGGAATAAGCGAGGTACAACTTTACAATCGGTTGGCGGTTTGTTTGTATTTCAACAAGAAATTCCTTAATTGCTTGATCGAATAAGTTCAATTCAAAATACGATGTTCCTTTTGATGCATACTTTGTAAACTCATCTTTAAAATTTTTAATTTCATTTTTCAAACTATATAATTCCTCATCCATTTGAACCCACTTATCTAAAACAGCTTCATTTAACTTTCCTAATTCATTAATATATTCATTACGTTCATTTTCCCCGATTTTCTGCCAATTATTTTTTAATTGTTTCATCATCAGTTCCCACTGTTTGATTTCTATTTTTTGCATGAAAAAATCCCCCCTCTAAGATGCTGTTATCCATCAGTTTTCATCTAAAGAGAAGGGATTATGTTAGTAATAGTTGCCTTACAATACAGTAGCCGCAGGCTCGGTACCAATCATTTCAACAATTTCATTTTTTTCATTCATAATTGCAACTTTCGGATCATGAGTTGCCACTTTCTCTTCAGCAACGAGTGCATATGCAATGACGATGATAACATCATCTTCTTGAACAAGACGAGCTGCTGCACCATTTAAACAAAAAACTCGACTTCCTCTAGGTCCAGCAATAACGTATGTTTCAAATCGCTCACCATTATTGTTATTCACAATTTGTACTTTTTCATTTTCAACAATATTGACTTGGTCTAAAATATCTTCATCAATTGTAATGCTTCCAACATAATTTAAATTGGCCTCAGTCACTCGGGCGCGGTGGATTTTTGATTTCATCATTGTACGAAACATTCGTTTTCCTCCTTATTCTCCCCACTCGGTAAGAAATCTTTTTTATTTTATATCTATTACGATATTATCAATTAACCTGGCTTTTGAATATTGTTGAGCAATGGCAATTATCACTTTTCCTTCCAATTGCTTTTGGTGTTTAAGTTCAGGATAGCTCAACAACTCAATATAATCGATGTTTCCTGATCTATTTTGCTCCAAGTACTTTATTAATTTATCCTTAATGATTTCAGCTTGTCGTTCTCCATTTATAATAAGTTCTTCAGCTAATTGTAAACTTTTGTATATGGATGGTGCGACTTGTCTTTCATTTTCTGTTAAATTTACATTTCTTGAACTTTTCGCAAGTCCATCTTCTTCACGAAGTGTTGGACATCCGACAAGTGTCATTTGTAAATTAAAATCACGAATTAATTTTTCAATTACCGCCACTTGTTGAGCGTCTTTCATTCCAAAGTAAGCTCGATCAGGTGTCACCATATTAAATAATTTCAAAACCACGGTCGCTACGCCATCAAAATGACCTGGACGACTTTTGCCACAAAGAACATCAACGCCTTCATGGACGATAACTTTCATTGCTGGCTCCTTCGGGTACATTTCCGTTACGTTTGGATAAAACAAAAGGTCTACACCAGCATTTTTAGCTAGTTGACTGTCTCTTTCGAAATTTCTAGGATATCTGTCGAAATCTTCATTAGGTCCAAATTGAAGTGGGTTAACAAAAATGCTCATTACAACAAAATCACATTCTTTTTGCGCTTGCTCTACAAGACTTAAATGACCTTCATGTAAAAAACCCATCGTTGGGACAAACCCGACAGCGCTTTCATTCTTTTTAACTTCTTTTATAATGGTTTGTAATTCTTGGATTGTCTCAATAATTTTCATTATATTATTTCACGCCTCCATAAAGATGCGATAAATGTTCTTCATTCATTGTGAACGTATGTTTCTCTTCTGGAAATTGTTTATTTTTCACGTCAGTAACATAGTTTCCAACAGCTTGCTGAATGACTGGTGAAATTTCAGCATATTTTTTCACAAACTTAGGAACAAATTCACCACCATAGCCAATTACATCATGATAAACTAGCACCTGACCATCTGTATTTGCACCTGCACCAATACCAATCACAGGGATGGAAAGGATTTTACTAATGTATTCCCCTAATTGTTTTGGCACACATTCAAGTACGAGAACGATCGCTCCTGCTTCTTCTATTTTTTTTGCGTCTTCAATTAGTTCATTTGCACTTTCCTTATCTTTTGCTTGAACTTTATATCCGCCAAGTACTCCTACTGACTGTGGAGTTAGCCCTAAGTGAGCAACGACAGGGACACCTGCTTTTGTTAATTGTCCAACCGTTGTAATCACTTCACCGTTACCTTCAACTTTGACTGCGTTTGCTCCACCTTCTTGTAAGAGTCGCTTCGCATTATGCATCGTTTCACTTAATGAACTATGGTACGTAAGAAACGGCATATCAGCGACAACAAAGGTTTGCCTCGCTCCACGCTTCACGGCTTTTGTGTGCAAAATGATGTCCTCTAGTGTAACAGGCACTGTTGAGTCATAACCTAGTACGACCATGCCTAGTGAGTCACCAACTAAAATCATATCGACTCCAGCTTGCTCGACTAACTTTGCAGATGGCGCGTCGTAAGCAGTAATCATTGCAATTTTCTCACTTACCTGTTTCATCTTCTTAAAATCTGTTACTGTTTTCATCATTTCTCCTCCTTTTTTTAGAGGAAAGTGAATAAACCGAAAATCTAAGAAGCAAAAAATCCTTCTTTCCTATACTTGGAAAGAAGGATTCATAAGTAATATGAATTCAAACTGTATTTTCACAGTTGATCGGTTTAATTCATCCCTCTGTCCCAGTCCTATGGATCAAGGCAGACTACATTAGATTGTCATAAGTGTTTGTTATAAAAACTTACACTCAAAAGTAGTGATATCCATTAGGTGCAGTTCAAATGGATACTGCCCATATGAAGAGTATAACAAATTGTAACAGTTTTGTGACAACTTTTTTTATTTTATTTCAATATCAGCTGAATAAATTTGATGAATGACTTTATCATCGTCTTCTAATAATAAGACACCGTCATTGGTTATGCCTTTAGCTACTCCCTCAATTACTCCTTGAACCGTTCTAGCAATAATTCGTTTTCCGAGATTAATCGCATGACTTTCCCATAATGGTTTAATCACATCAAAACCTTCTTGAAGATATTGATCATATAACACTTCTAGTTCATAGAAAACATTACTCATTAGCTTTGCTCGACTAATCTCTTCCCCTTTAGCAATCGCGAGAGACGTTGCTATTTCACGTAGTTCAGATGAAAATTGTTCCTGCTTATGATTAACATTTATTCCGATACCAATAATGACAGAATGAACATAATCTGGTTCTGATTGCATTTCAGTTAGTATTCCTACAATCTTTTTTCCATTAAGTAAAATATCATTTGGCCACTTTATACTACATTGTAACCCTGTCGTCTTTTCAATACCTTTTACTACTGCAACCGCAGCTAATAATGTTAATTGTGGTGCTTTTTGCGGAGAAACCTTTGGGCGTAAAATTATACTCATAGAAATACTTGTCCCAATCGGTGAATGCCAAACTCGTCCTAATCTCCCTTTTCCCGAAGTCTGTTCATCCGCGATCACGACATGTCCTTCCAGTGCTCCTTCTTGTGCGAGACGATGGGCAACTTCTTGAGTCGATGGAAGTGATTCAAAATGAGTAAGCTCTTGTCCAATTTTCCCCGTCTTTAGATGGACTTTAATCTCATGTGGGGAAATAGTATTAGGCCTTGTTTTAATACGATAACCTTTTCTCGGGACTGCTTCTACTTCATAACCACTTTTCCTAAGTTCCTCAATATGTTTCCAAATGGCAGTTCTAGAGCACCCTAAATGGTTACTAATTTTTTCCCCAGAGACAAAGCCAGTTTCATTTTCTGACAGCATCTCCAACAGCTTCTCCTTCATCATTGCTATCCCCCTCTTTCATTAACCAAGCTAAAATTTCACTTTGATTGTTTTGTACTTTATAGGTGAGCACAGCTTTTTCTGCATTTTCTAGAAAACGTTCAATCCACGGACCTTGTTTTCTTTGAAAAGTTTGTAAAAGGGACTGACCATTTATCGATAAGTCTTCGCGACTTTGAATAGGTAGTTCTACATACCATTGGTGAATCTCTTCTTCTGTATAGAAATGTTTAGCATCTAATAAAAATCCGACTATTCGTACAAGTTTCAAGCTACGTTCTAAACCGAGATCATAAATGAGCTCATTTGACCATCCATTTCGTTTATACGTTTGAAGTGCTTGATATAAATGGATGACTTGTTGATTAAATTGTTTCGACTTCCTAAGTAACTTAAGATATTTTACTGGATCTTCATTACTATCAACTAATAAAAATACGGTCCAAACTTCTTCAATCGACTGCAATGTACTTAATTTTAAAGTAGATAACTTTCTAAGAACCCTTTCCTTATTTGCAAAAATCGGAATAAACCGTGCTAATTCCACTCCTAATAAATAATGAAGCCCAAGAGAAAACATGGGAGCTGTCAACAATTTTTCAAACTCGGAAACAACTCTTTCTACTGCTACTTCTCCGATCTGATCGCGGCATTGCATAATCGAATGTAGCGTCTTCACTTCAATTTTAAAATTCAACTGACTACTAAAGCGGCAGGCCCTAAGCATCCGTAGTGGATCTTCAGTAAAGCGATCGTTTCCATTACCTACCGCACGAATTAATTTATCCTCAAGATCTTTACGGAAATCGAAAGGATCTACTAACTCCATCTCATCCGTCATTGCCATCGCATTCATAGTAAAGTCCCGTTTTTGCAAATCCTCTATTAACGAACGTTCTTTTGTAGCTACCGATCGAAAAGTGGTTACTTCAAAGGAGCACCCTTCTAAACGCACAATAATTGTACCGTGTTCCTTTCCGATTGGGACCGTTGAATTAAAAAGCTCTTCAATTTGATCAACAGATGCTGTGGTCGTAATATCGATATCATGCACTGGACGTTGTAAGAGATAGTCTCTTACCGGTCCCCCGACAAAATAAGCTTCATGTCCACTATGTTTTAATATTTGAATAACTTTTGATCCGATGATAAATAACGGTTCCATTCTTTAGCCCCTCTTTATCACTTAAGCGTCGAATTGTAAATTCGTTCATATTGATCCACAATATCTTTTGAATTAAAGTGATTTAACACGCGCTGGTAAGCGTTTAGTGACATTTTTTCATGGAGTTGTTCATCTGTTAGCAATGTAATCGCTTTATCACTAATTGTTGATATATCGCCTACTTCACATATGTAACCCGTTTCTTCATGTTCAATGACTTCTGGAATTCCACCAATATTTGTGCCAATAACAGGAACCCCACAAGCCATAGCTTCTAATGCTACTAATCCAAAACTTTCCTTTTCGGATAATAATAGTAGCAAGTCCGAGATCGCAAGAATTTCTGCTACATCCTTTTGACTGCCTAAAAACAAGACATCATCTTCAATTCCTAATTGTTTTACGAGTTGACATGCAACCGTTGACTCTGGTCCGTCACCAATTAATAACAGCTTTGAAGGTAGGTGTTCGTTTATTTTTGCAAAACTTAATATAACATCCTTTACACGTTTCACAGGTCTGAAGTTTGAAATATGAACAATTACTTTTTCTTCTTCTGCTATACGATATTGCTCTTTAAGATTTGATTGTGTCCGTTTATAGTACACACGCTCATCTATAAAATTATAAATTGTTTCAATATCTTTATCCACATGTAACAATTCTCGAGTTTCCTTGACCAAATCATGTGAAACGGCTGTGACTGTATCCGATTGTTCAATACCAAAACGAATAACTTCACTAAGTGAAGGATCATAACCCAATACCGTAATATCAGTGCCGTGCAATGTTGTAACGATCTTTAAATGTTCCCCTACCATCTGTTTTGCTAAATAAGCACAAATCGCATGAGGAACAGCATAGTGAACGTGTAGTAAATCTAATTTTTGTCTTCTTGCAACTTCAGCAATCTTACTAGCTAATGACAAATCATAAGGTGGATGTTTAAAGACCGAATATTGGTTAACTTCTACTTCATGAAAGAAAATATTAGGATCAATTTTATCAAGGCGAAATGGCACGCTCGAAGTAATAAAATGAACTTCATGTCCGCGTTCTGCTAGAAGTTTTCCTAATTCAGTTGCAATAACTCCAGAACCTCCAACCGAAGGATAACAACTAATACCAATTTTTAACTTCATACTTATCCTCACTTCTCTATGACTTCAGGCTGTAATTTTCCTTTCTCCACTCTAGTTCACCACGGTCAATACCTTTAACTAACACTTCTGCTGTAGCCATATTGGTCGCTAAAGGTATGCAATGAACATCACAAAGACGTAAGAGTGCACTAACATCAGGTTCGTGAGGTTGAGCTGTTAATGGATCTCTAAAGAAGATAACAAGGTCCATTTTATCTTCAGCAATCATTGCCCCAATTTGTTGATCTCCCCCAAATGGCCCAGATAAAAATCGAGTAATTGTTAATGAAGTAGCTTCCATTATCCGTTTACCTGTTGTACCTGTCGAATATAATACATGTTGTTTAAATATATGTTCATAGGCTGTAACAAAATTGACCATATCTGCTTTTTTTTCGTCATGAGCGATAAATGCAATTCTCATTGAAATTCCCCTATTCAATAATATTTTCTAAACCGTAAATTAGCGTGTCTATGTTCATAACCGTGTCAACTGATAACTGTATACCTGGCATAAATGAAGTTCGATTTATTGAATCATGTCGAAGCGTTAGCGTTTGTCCTTGACCACCAAAAATTACTTCTTGATGAGCGACTAATCCTGGTAATCGGACACTATGTATATGCATACCATCGAAATTCGCTCCACGAGCGCCTGCTAACTCTTCTTTCTCTTCTAGATGACCTTGAATTTTGGACGAACGTACTTCTTGAATCAATTGAGCTGTTTTTATTGCTGTTCCTGAAGGAGCATCGAGCTTCCGGTCGTGATGTTTCTCGATGATTTCCACATCAGGCAAATATTTTGCTGCTGATTGTGCAAATTTCATCATCAAGATCGCTCCTATTGCAAAATTAGGAGCGATAATAGCACCTAGCTTCTTATCTTCAGCTAGTTTACGTAACTCTATAATATCTTGGTCACTAAAACCAGTCGTTCCTACTACTGGCCTAACTCCATGGTCAAAGGCAATTTCCATATGTTTACGACCAAACTTTGGTGCTGTTAAGTCGATAAGTACTTGTGGTTCATGCTCAGCTAAACACACTGCCAAATCTTCATAAACTGGAATATCAAGACTAGGCTGTCCTTCAATCTCACCTAACATTTTCCCATTATTTTTTGAGTCAACAACGGCAACAAGTTGAAAATGATCTGTTGAAGTCACCATTTTTACAGCCTCACTACCCATGTTTCCACGTGGTCCTGCAATTACGATTTTAATATTTTGTTCTGGCATTATGATTCCTCCTCAATTCTTGTCCAGCGATCAGCATCTCTAGTATTAAATTTTTCCATCACTATGTCTAATGCTTTATCTAAGTTAATATTTAAAGAATTAGCAAAACAAATAAGCACGAAAAAAAGATCGCCCATTTCTTGTTCCATCGAGCGTTCATCTTCTGAATCTTTTTTCGGCTTTTCTCCGTAATAATGATTCACTTCGCGCGCTAACTCTCCTAATTCTTCTGTCATCCTTGCTAGCATTGCTAGCGGACTAAAATAACCTTCCTTAAATTGACTTATGTATGCATCAACTTCTTGCTGCCTTTCTTTTAAGCTACGTTCTTCCATTCTCCACACCTCTTATAATCATGTTAGCTAATTCAGAAGCATTTGACAAATTTTTATTCCATCTTAGCTTATTTTACACCATCTTTAATTCAAAGTACGATTTTATAATAACTTGTTGTTATACTTTGTAACTTCAAAATGGTCAACCTTTAGAAATTAGCTAAAAACTACTTTTCATTAACTTAACATTGGGATATTATAATATTTAATGCAACAATAATCTCAAAATTATTAGTGTGAGTTCAAAAAATACATCGTACATCTTTTTTCGAGTTTGATTTTTTGAATAAACTCTACATAGACAAAGGACGTATAAAATGACTTATCGAATTAAGTTGAAAAACGTATTCTTTATCCTACTTGGATCAGCCATCCTCTCATTTGGACTCGTCTATTTTAATATGGAAAATAATTTAGCAGATGGTGGTTTTACAGGAATTACTCTAATTTTATTTTTTATGTTTAACTTTGACCCAGCTCTCACCAATCTTTTACTCAATATTCCCTTGTTTTTTGTCGGTTGGTATATATTAGGTAGACATACCTTCATATATACCTTGATCGGGACGTTAAGTGTTTCACTCTTCTTATATATATTTCAACGTTATCCAGTTATATCATTACCACTTCACGATGACCTAACTTTAGCTGCCCTGTTTGCGGGTGTCTTTATCGGCGTAGGTCTTGGAATTGTTTTTCGCTACGGCGGAACAACAGGTGGGGTCGATATTATTGCAAAATTAGGTTTTAAATATATCGGTTGGAGTATGGGAAAGACGATGTTCATCTTTGATGCAATGGTAATCTCTTCTTCTTTACTATATTTAAATTATCGAGAAGCGATGTATACATTATTAGCTGTTTTTATCGCCGCAAAAGTGATCGACTTCATACAGCAAGGTGCTTATTCCGCAAAAGCATCCTTTATTATTTCCGACCGAGTACCTGAAATCGCTAGTGCCATTTTAAAAGAAATGGACAGAGGCGCTACTGTACTTAAAGGAAAGGGTAGTTTTACTGGGTCTGAAAAAGAAGTCTTATACTGTGTAGTCGGCAGAAATGAGCTCATCAGACTTAAAGGTTTAGTTGAAAGAATTGATCCTCATGCATTTGTAACTGTCAATGACGTACAAGATGTCATCGGTGAGGGTTTTACGCTCGACGAAAACAAAAAGCCTTTAGAATCCTAGTTTCTGGTTCAATATCCAATAAAAAAAACGACTCAAAAGGTACGAATTACCTTTTAGTCGTTTTTTTACCGTATTAATCGTCACCATTCATACCGATATACATAAGTACAAATCGAACGAGCTCCATCACAGCAACTAATGCAGCCGCTACGTACGTTAAAGCTGCAGCATCTAATACTTTTCTTGTTTCACGTTCTTCATTATTACGGATTATTCCTGAAGAAACCATTTGGTGCATTGCCCGACTACTTGCATTGAACTCTACTGGTAGCGTAACCAGTTGGAATAATACAGCAGCAGCCATGAAAATAATACCCAGTAAAACTAATCCAGACATTCCCATAATAAAACCTGCAATAAGAATTATAAAAGATGTATTAGAGCCAAAGTTTGCTACAGGAACTAATGCATGACGAAAACGTAAAAATGCATATGCTTCAGCGTCTTGAATTGCATGACCTACTTCGTGCGCAGCAACAGCGGCACCTGCAACTGAATTTTCGTAATAGTTCTTCTCAGAGAGACGAACTACCTTTGCCCGCGGGTCATAATGATCTGTAAGTTCACCACGAACTGGCTCAACTGAAACATCGTATAGCCCATTATCATCCAAAATTTTTCGTGCTACCTGTGCACCACTCATACCTGATGAAGCTGCAACTTGAGAGTACTTTTTATAAGCAGACTTCACTTTTCTTTGCGCCCAGATCGGAATGATCAAAAGGATCGCAAAATAAACTAAAAACGTTCCTAAACCCATTTCGTAAACTCACCTCTCATTGTAAACGTATTTATAATAATTCTATTTTAAGTATCAAAAAAAGTCAATTTAGAAACAATCAATTTTATGGCGAGTTAATGACATTTCCACACTATTAATGTTAATTAGTCGTCAATCTCTTACTTTAACACGACGTTTTTCTGCACGGTATTTTTTCCAACCGACATACGATAATGAAATAATGATCGTTCCTCCTATGGTTAACATAACCCAAATCAAGGACGGGTCCGCACTATCCTCTTTCACTTGTTGATACAAATTTTCTAGTTCACTCTCCAGCATAAACAATTGTTTTTGCATACTAGTGTCCTGAATCATATCATTCCCGTATCGGTCCAAAAATTGCACAAGTGATTCAATCTTTTGGACTTGCACTCCTTCCACACTAATAATTAAAGCGGGTCGAACCATTTGATAGGAACGCAAAAATTCATTGATTTTATGTCTAAAAGCTTGGACATCTTTTTGTTCCATTGATCCCTTTAGTTCATTCATCGCTTTCATCATCGTTTGTTCAGTACTTAACCATAATGGATGATGTGGACTTGCTAAAGCATCAACAACTAGCCTGAATTCGGTAGCTAATCTTACTCGTTCTATTTGCGTCATAGAAACTGCAGTAACAGATTCCATTGCTCGTTCAAAGGATTTTGTTACAATTTGAAGATCACTCATCGTTAATGATGTTTGTGTATGATCTAATGCTAAAAATTGCTTGGAAAAATAATCTAACAATTGCCTAGCCTCTTCATGCTTTTCTTGTTTTACTAATTGTAAAACTTTATCCGACGTCTCATTCAAAGTACTCCAATATTCCTTATGTTCTGAAGCATTACTATATGTCGGCATACATAAAACAAAAATTAACATGCATATAAGTAAAAACGAGCGCATTTCGGTCCCTCCTTCATCTACTCTAATCTATGAGTAGGTGGACAAGAGTAGACCAATTAAGGACAAGTTTTTTAGCAAATCATTATGAACAACTATTTATATGGCGTTTACCGTAGCGTTAGCTTGAATCGCTCATCTCTTACACCAAACCAAAAAACAATCATTAAAGAAAAGATGCTCAGCCAAAACGTGAAATAGCCGATGTGATGTATGTATGGTTGAAGACTCCATGAAACATAAGGGTGCATATGATACACATAATCAATGATATCATTATGTAATGTCCAAAAAGCAACGAGCACAAGGTGCCACCCCTTTATTCGATAATAAGGTAAGAAAAAAATAGCTTGCAACGCCATTCCTAAATGAGATGCGATAAGCATATAATTTTGCCACCCTAATTGAGAACCTGTTACACCTGCACCAATATTCATCGCGACGGCCCATAATCCATACTTAATTAGTGTAACAGCTGCTAATGCCTCTAGGAGGGGAACATTTCTCCCCGCAATAAAAGCAACTAATACAAATAAGAAAAAAAGACTTGCTGTTGGACTATCAGGGACAAATAACAAAAAATGAGTTGGTGTAGCTGCCAGTTGATCTTTATACCAATAGTAACCGTAAATCGTCCCAAAGAAATTAATAATAAATAAAAAGTATAACATCATTCGGTTACGAAATATTTTTAAGAAAGAAACCACATAATACACTCCTTATTTAGCAGTACTGATAAATATTAAGAAGGCAAAGAAGAAGTTTTCAACTAATATATTTATCCCGCAACAACTCGCAGTAATACCCTCACTTCAAGACTTCGAGGTATCAAAGAAGGATAAGTGGGGGATAAACTGCCAGTAACAACTAAAAGAACACAGACTAAATGCGCCACGTCCTGTGGCAACGTCTTTGTGACCCACATCGTGTGGGCCTCAACTAACCAGAAGTAAGGGAAGAGGACTACCCTCACTAATGGAGTTCCACTTTATTGATCTTACACAAAATTAACAGTTATTTGCCTTGTAAAAAAAGCTGACTAAAAAGTCAGCTTTCATCAAAATTACTATTATTCGTCCGCCTGTCCATCGTTTTCGATGTACTTAGCAAGGATTTCAAGTTCTTCATCCGTACCATCGAACAATCCCGGTGGCATTGCTCCACGTCCGTTGATTACGATATCTTTAATTTCATCAACAGTTAAGCCTGTTTCTATTAAAGCGTAACCAGCAGATCCACCTTCCAATTGGTTACCATGACAGCCGATACACGATTGTGAGGCATAAATTTCGTAACCTTGAGCTGTATCATCGATTTCATGTTCAATGATTGCACCTTGTTGAGCAGCTGCTTCCCAGTCATGTTGGTCGACAGATTCCCAAGTTAAATAGATTGTTGCAATAACCGCTAAAAGCATTAAGCCAGTAGCAACAGGACGTTTAGATGGTTTTCTTTCTTTTCCAGTGTCTAACCATGGAGCTAATAATAAAGCACCAAACGCTAAACCAGGAATGACGATTGCACCAATAACTGTAAAGTTACCAGCAGCATATTCATATTTTAATAATTGATATAAGAATAAGAAATACCAGTCAGGAAGCGGAATATAACCTGCGTCCGTTGGATCAGCCATACGTTCTAATGGAGACGGATGGGCAACAGTTAAACATAAATAACCGATTAAAAATACCGCACCTACCATCCATTCCTTTAGAAGGAAGTTTGGCCAAAACGCTTCCGTTTTCCCTGGGTATTCAGAGTAGTCTTTCGGAATGTTGGGCTTTCTGTGTTGCATATCTTTAACACGAGAGTCACCAACAAACTTCATCCCTTTACCACGATGCATCGATTTCCCTCCTTTTTAAATTGACTTTATTTTTACAACGGTCCAGAAATACCTTGTTTACGAATCATGAAGAAGTGAGCTCCTAGTAACCCTAAAAGAGCACCTGGTAAGAAGAAGACATGGATTGCAAAGAATCGCGTTAACGTTGCTGCACCAATAATTTCTCCCCCAGCAAGTAAAGTTTTCGCAAATCCACCAATAATTGGTGTTGCTTCAGCAATTTGCAAACCTACAACAGTTGCAAAATATGCTTTCATATCCCAAGGTAGTAAATAACCTGTGAAACCAAGTCCTAACATGACGAAGAAAATAAGTACTCCGACAACCCAGTTTAATTCACGAGGTTTCTTATATGATCCTGTAAAGAATACACGTAACGTATGTAAGAACATCATTACGATTACTAAACTAGCTCCCCAGTGATGCATTCCACGAACGATTACACCGAAAGCTACTTCATTTTGTAAGTATGCAACGGAATGATAAGCATTAATAATATCTGGTACATAATACATTGTTAAAAACATACCAGATAAAATTTGGATGACTGTGACGAAAAATGTTAACCCACCAAAGCAATAAACAAATGCTGAAAAGTGATGGGCAGGGTTAACATGCTCAGGCACTTCGTGATCCGCGATATCACGCCACATTGGTGTAATATCGAGACGCTCATCAACCCAGTCATAAATTTTTTGTAACATGAGTTACGCCCCTCCTATCCTCTTCGAATTGGTCTACCTAAATAAATCGTACCGTCTCTAACTTCTAAGTCATACACATCAAGTGGTCGTGTTGGCGGTGTTCCAGCAACGTTCGTACCATCTAACTCAAATCGACCGAAATGGCATGGGCAGAAGAATTGGTTTTGATAATCTGGATTTGTGTTCCAGTCAACCGTACAGCCTAAATGCGTACAAACTGGTGATAACGCAACGATTTCATCACCTTGTCTGAAGATCCATGCGTTTCTTGTTACTTCTGAAGTATACCAAGCATCAACCTGTTCAAACGTAAAGTTAAATCTTTGTGGTTCATTTGTAATTTCATCTACTTGTGCAACTGCAACAAAATCCCCTTCAGCTCCAACTTTTAAAGCAGGGTCTAACGCAAAACGAGCCATAGGCATAATCATACCTGCAGCCATAAAACCGCCAACACCTGTAAGCGTATACGTTAAAAATTGACGTCTTGATACTTTATGATCTTTCTCACTCACTCTCTTTCCCCCCCTACGTTGTAAGTTAAGTCCAACCGGACATAATTTAACACATATAATACTAGGACATACTCATGATAGCTAACTACTCTTTCAATGTCAATCTTTTCAGAAGTCAAAATCTGTCGGAATTTACAATATCACCGATTCTGCCACTTGTTTGTCAAAAAGGGAATCAGCTGTTTAATTTGGCCTTCTACAACCTCTACCTTATGCTTGTGATCCATATGTTCTAAAGGAATAGAAGGGAGCCAGATTAAGGTTTCTGTTAATTCTTGCTTGGCTTGTTCCCATTCAAAATCAGAGGTAATAAAAATAATATGGCTAATATCATTTTCTTTAAGTGCTTTTTCCCAACTTTTTAACCGTTCAAACTTACCATCACTTTCACTTTTCAAATATGTAAACGGCGGAAACTCAATCACTCTACCTTGGAATTGACGTTCTAATTCACTAGAAATAATCGAAATAAACTCACCCATCGCTACCGTAGATTTAATTTCATTTTCCCAGTTAATCGGGATTAAAGGTACGATAGCCGTATCCACATACTCTTTTGCTTGTAAATAAGTATCCATTTCTCGTGCTAACCACTTCATTCTCTACTCTCTCCTAACAACTCAAAAAGTATTTATTACCATCTTATCTTATCGAAAAATCAATAAAAATAAAACAAGCTGACTTATAGAATTTTGCTAGCTACTACAAGCAAGCAAAACGTTATAAATCAGCTTCACCATTTATTTCTTTTTATTTATTAATTGATTAAATGTTTCTTCGTCTTTATTATCTAAGGCTTCATTCATTTCTTCATACCATTGTTTTTCTCTAAATGAAGCTAACGCTTTATCAAGGAAGATTTCCGCTAATAGTGCATCAGCTGTCGCCATTTGATTTTCTGGAATATATGGATTATCTTCAAGAACTGCTACATAATGTGGGTTCGTTTTTGCATTTGAAAAGTTCAACTGAATATAAACTTCCTCTGTATTATTCAATCGAATATCGTGAAACGCTTTTTCCGCATCCATCGTTACATGTTTGTGCTTATGAAAACAAAATGGTACATGATCGACATCAGTTGTAGAAATAATTAATGCTTTCGGACAAAATTCAGCTCTTTCAACAAAATGGACTTTCTCCATTAAATTTTCATCACTTATTAAGTAATTTAAAAGCCATGCACATTCTCTTCGTTTCAACTGGTAAGCATTAAGAAACCAACGTAAAAACTCTTTTTTCTCATATACTGAAATTGTGCTGCTCATCCTGATTCCCTCCCCGAAAGGCTAATACCTTATTTCACATTTACACGACAACAGAAAGGATAGTATGTATTTCTTATTCTCCATCTGACCATATGAATCCTTTAATAAAATACATATATTAGAGATCTTCTTCTATATAATTGATTAGTTCTTTAATATTTAATCGTGATTCATCCAATGTGATTGCCTTTTTGAACAATGTCAAACTTTCATTACGTTCACCGTTCTCCATCAAGAATTTACCATATTCCTCTAGAAAGTCAACATCTTCTGTAAAATCTTCTTTTACAGCTTCAAAACATTCTTTTGCTTTATCCATTTCATCATTTTCATAACGAGCGACCGCTTCATACCATGTTAAAGCTGGGTCTCCTTCACCGATATCTTTTAAGTGTTCAACCAAGTCAATTAGGTCTTCATAGCGCCCTTCATGTTTCAAAAATCCTGCCAATGTTCGGACAGCTTCAAAATGGCTAGGGTTAATCGCAATGACCTCTCTTAAATATTCTTCCCCTTTATCTCGATTATTCATTTTAAAGCTTAACTTTCCACCATGTACGTATAATTCTTCGTTAAATTGATCAACCGCAAGCCCCTCATTGATAACCTTGATCGCATCTTCGTAGCGGTGGAGAGCTTCAAAACATTTTGCTAAGTAAGGATACACACTGCTGAACTCTGAGTCAAGTTCCTTTAAAGTGGTAAACTGGTCAATTGCAAGTTCATATTTCTCAATTTGATACGCTGTATATCCATAATTAAAAATAGCATGAATATCTAATTGTTGATCTAGGCCCTCAGCATAAAATTTTAATGCTTCTTCATATTCACCTGTACCACTATAGGCTTCAGCTAAACGTAAAGCAATATTCATCTCTTCTAGCTTCACGTTCGCATAATAAGCCTTTTTTAAATGAGGTAGACTCTTTTGAAAATCTCCTCTATCTAAGTAAAAATCACCAAGCCCAAAAGACACAATCGGTTCATCTGGAGCTTTCTCAATAGCCTTTAACAACTTCTGTTCAGCAACTTCATCTAGTCCTTGCATTTGATATAAATCAGCTAACAATAATAGCGATCTTACATAAACCGGATCATCGTCATTAACCTCAAGAAGCATTTCGATCGCTTCGTCCTCTTGGCCTAAATCAATTAACAACTCTGCATAAAATGTATAGAGTTCACCTTCATCAGGATATAGTAGTAATAAATCATTGATAATTTTTTTTACTTTTTCTAGATGCCCCAACGAATAATATGCTTCTGCTAATTCAAATTTAGTCTCATGGTTACTCGTATTCTCAAGTTCTGCTAATTGTGCGAGTCCTTGATCTACTTGACCACTTTCTATTTTTTTTACGGCTTCAATAATTTTTCCCATAAAAATCCTCCAGCGAGTTTTGTTGTTTACTTTTAAACTAAATAAAAATACCATCATAACCTTATTATGATGGTAGCATAAGTAATGTACGTTTAACTATCATTTCGCATTATTGACAAATCATTAATAATCCATAACTTCTTTATAAGCTTCGCTAATCGGTAAAAAATGTCTCGGTACATTAATTCTGACTTCCCTACCAAAACCTGGTTTATAATAAATAGATTCACCCGCTTTAATGACCTTTCCACGTAGGACGACAACGGCAGGTTCAATTGGGACCATCGAATCTTTGTTTACTTCATCATTTTGGTACAAAATGTAATCGACATCACTTCCTACGATGAGCTCACTTTTTCTTGGATAAAGTCCTGCTTTTTTTGACAAAACTTTCGGAAATGGTTCATGCTCGTCAGGAAACGATAAATGGGTGGGAATTCTATATTGATTAGATAGTTCTCCCCATACTTGAACGAGTTTTTCCTCTTTTTTTCGTGTAACAGGGGTTTCTGTCCAATTTGGGATAATTAATAGTTGATAATTAATCATGGCTTCTTTCATTCGTTCCCACGACACTTTGTATAAGTCTTCTATAGAGTTAATGTTTAGACGTATTATCGGAACTTTTTCACGCCTGCACTTTCGAATAAGTAATGGCGTTAAACCCGTAAGTGTAGTTTGAATACCAATCATAAAATCAATAGGGCTATTGATAAGCTGATGACGCGCAAGTCGTAACTTCTTATTTAACTCATCTACGTTTTCCACCAAAGGATACGTTACGATCGTCGTACACCCTTTTTCAATTAAACGCTTAAATCTCACTTTATAAGCTTCTTTATGATTGAAGTTAATCAAGTTAAAATCATTCATAATGTGACCAGCAGCCAATGTAAACCCGTTCATGTTCAATCGTGTAAACTTCAATTTATCCATTTTCTCATTTACATAAGAAACAGAATCATTTTCAATATAGTAGGATTTCTTTTGAATTTCACGATCTACTTTTCTTTTTACATCTGCAAGAATGTATTTCATGACTATCCCACCTTCCTATATAGACAAGCTATGAGGAAGAAGCTAAAAAAATGACCTTTTTCTTTTTTACGGCCGTATTCATTCTATATTGTTTTATTCGCTCTTAATTTGATGAATACCGAACAAAAAAAAAGACCTGTTCGAAAACGTAAACGCTTTCAAACAGGGTTAGCAAGATGCTAAAAAGTCTATTAGTATGGATAGGAGTGGAGAGAAACCATACGCTAATTTTTATTATATAGAAAAATATAACAAAGTCAATAAGTAAATTCAAAAAATTAAAAATATTTTTGAAGCAGGGGATCTCCCCTGCTTTTCATTATTGTAAGCTGTTAATATGTTCAAAAAAATTAGGATATGATACGGCAATTGCCTCACTTTTTTCAACAGTAACACTACTGTTAGCAATACACCCTGCAATCGCCATTGCCATACCGATTCGATGATCTCCATGACTATTAACGGTATTTCCGTTGAGTTGGATAGGACCTTCTATAACCATTCCATCATCTGTTGCTTCTATCTTTGCGCCTAATTTTTTTAATTCACTAACAACCGTATCAATTCGATTCGTTTCTTTTACTTTTAGTTCTTCAGCATCACGAATAACTGTTTTCCCTTGCGCTTGTGTTGCTAATACTGCAATGACTGGAATTTCATCGATTAATCTCGGAATAATATCTCCACCAATTTCACACCCTTTAAGCTCAGATGTGGAAATTACAATGTCAGCAACAGGTTCACCGTTCGTTTCCTTTTCATTCATCAATTCAAGACTAGCACCCATTTTTCGAAGGACATCAATAATTCCTGTCCGCGTCGGATTAATTCCAACATTTTTAAGTACAATATGACTATTTGGAACAATGGCACCTGCCACTAAAAAAAACGCCGCAGAAGAAATATCTCCAGGTACAATAACATGTTGTCCTGTTAACTCTTGTCCACCTTTTACCGATACTGTTAGCCCATCTCTTTCCACCTCAACACCGAAAGCTTGAAGCATCCGTTCTGTATGATCACGGGATAATTCTGGCTCAGTCACACTCGTTACACCTTCACTCTGTAAACCAGCGAGTAAAATGGAAGATTTGACTTGAGCACTTGCCACTTTAGAAGAATATGCAATCCCCCTTGTCGTGCCACCACGGATCGATAAAGGAGTCAAATTGCCATTATTACGACCATCAATCAATGCACCCATTTCTCGTAATGGATTTGTTACTCTTGACATCGGCCGTTTACCAATAGAAGCATCACCAATCACGACAGAATGAAAAGGACGTGTAGCTAAAATCCCTAGCATCAATCTCGTCGTTGTTCCTGAATTACCTACATCGAGAATTTCAGTAGGTTCCGTTAACCCGCTCCAACCATTACCGTCAACTTTAACCTTGTCACCTTGGGCATCAATATGAACACCTAACTTCTGAAAGCAGGCAATGGTGCTTAAACAATCTTCACCTGGAAGGAAACCTTCTATTGTTGTCGTTCCATTTGCGATCGCTCCAAACATAACAGCACGGTGAGAAATGGATTTATCTCCTGGTACTTTAATGGTTCCATTTAGGCCAGCAGTTACTTTTTCTACTTTATTCACTTCTCTCACTCCATTACATTAGTTTCATACAGATGATATTTTAAGCTCGTCTCTGCTTTTTCTCGATCCTCGTTAGAACGAAAACTGAGTCTAAGGACTCCCATAATATCTTCTCTCGTTTCGATAATACGAATGTTAGTTATACTTATATTTTCTTTCGCTAATATACCTGTAACATCCGAAATCACCCCAGGATGATCGGGAATATCTACATATAAATCATAAAACGCTGGGATTGCACCTTTTTTATGAATTGGTAAACCATCACGAAATTTTTTCGCATGGTCGAAATACTCATGGATCTTCTCATCTTCTCCTTGTTCAATGAGCACACGAACATAATTCATCTCTTCTTGCCATTTATCTAATAAGTCCATTAAGCTATCTTTATTATGAATGAGAATATCACGCCACATCACAGGACTGCCAGATGCAATTCTGGTAATATCTCGAAACCCTCCAGCAGCTAGTCTTGATACTAACGGATCTTCTTCTTCAATTTTCGCCACTTGATGGACAAGACTAGCGGCAACGATGTGCGGAAAGTGGCTAATCGCACCAGCAAGTCGATCATGCTGTTCAGGAGACATCTCAATAAATCTAGCCCTCGTTCCTTTTAGCCAATTTTGCAACTGAATGACTTTTGTCATATTCGTATCGGCTACCGGGGTTAGAATATAGAAAGCATTTTCAAATAAATGAGCTCTTGCCGCTTCCACACCACTTTTATGCGAGCCTGCCATTGGATGACCACCAATAAAGGTTACGTCTTTCTCTATAAGACATGTTGCACTTTGAAAAATTCTTTTTTTAGTACTCCCAACATCTGTTATTATCGCACCAGGTTTCAATTCATAGTTGGATAAATCCTCTAATAACTGCTCTGTTTTCGTAACGGGGGTTGCTAGTATGATTAAATCTGCATTTTTCACACCATCTCGAATTGTATCTACTGCATCATCAATAACTTTTAATGAAAACCCCATTTTCACTTGCTGTTCATTTATATCGTATCCGACAATATGAACATCGTGCTCTCTTTTTATCGCTAATGCAATAGAACCTCCTATTAATCCTAGACCGATTACAAATACTTTACGTTTCTCCACGTCTAAATCTCCTTCTAGCCTATAGAGTTCACTTTTCTTTCTTCAAGCCAAACTGAAAGCTCATGAATAATCCCTGCATTTTCTTCCTGACTTCCCACTGTAATTCTTGCACATGTCGGGAATCCGAGCGCATTTCCTGATCGAACAATATACCCTTTTTTCAAGAGAAAATCAAAAATTTCATCACCATTAATACCGAAATCAATTAAAAGAAAGTTGGTTTGAGTAGGGTAATATTTCAAGTTATATTTCTCACAAAATTGAATATATTGTTTGATACCCTCTACATTTTTTTCATAACAATCCTTTATGAATTGTTGATCGTCTAATGCTGCAATCGCAGCAGCATGCGCGAATGTTGTTGTGTTAAACGGCGGACGTACAGGCTCAATTAAAGAAATCACCTCGGCGTTAGCTACACCAAAGCCAATTCGTAGAGCTGCCATGCCATACGCTTTGGAGAACGTACGTAAAACAATTAAATTCTTATATTGGTCAAGTAATGGTATCGTCTCAGGGAAATCTGAAGCTGTCACATATTCATAATAAGCCTCATCTGAAACAACGAGAACTCCTTTAGGAACACGAGCTAAAAACGATTTAAAGGCTTCTTCATTTACATATGTACCAGACGGATTATTCGGATTACACACCCAAACAATTCTTGTATTTTCATCAATAGCTTCAAGCATCGCATCTAGATCATGAACACCATCAATAGATGGAACTTCGCGAACTTCAGCGCCTTCAATTACGGCATTTAATTTATATTGTGAAAAAGTAGGGTCAGCCGTTACCGTATTAGTGTTTGGAGTCAAAAATGTTCGACAAAGTAATTGAATGACTTCATCAGAACCGTTTCCGAATACAAGTTGTTCAGGTTGTACACATAAAAAATCAGCCACTTTATTTCGAAGTTCTGCTGCATAACCATCAGGATAAATAGCGGTATTTCCTGCAAGGCTAGAAATTGCTTCTGCTACTTTTTTTGAAGCACCAAAGGGGTTTTCATTTGACGCGAGTTTTACCACTCGCTCTAAGCCTAACTCTCGTTTTACTTCCTCAATCGGTTTTCCTGGCTTATAGGCAGGGAGTCCAATCACTTGTTGTTTTGCTTTCAATTGTTAGCACCTCTTTCTATGTAATTGTAAAATCCTACAGGTTGGGGCTGACCCAGGTAGTAAAGTGTAGGCCCCCTCGTTTAACCAATGGCGTACGAGGAGGGCAGACACTTATGAGTCAGCCTCTACTTATCTTATTAGTATAAATAATACTTTAATGGTTTACAGTGAAAAATCTTATACTCCTATGTTACGATGAAATGAGTGAAAGGACAAACGTTTTTATATGCAAAAGTCCATCTTTTCTTAATTTTTCATCATTAAGTTGTGACTCTACACTTTCTATCTCACGGATGATCGCACTACCGACTATGACTCCATCACAATGAGGTTGAAGTTGTTGTACTTGTTCATTATTGGATACACCAAATCCAACAACAACTGGAACCGTACTATTTTTTCTTACCTCCTCAAGAAATTCATATACTTTTGGGTGAAATTCATTTCTAACCCCTGTTACTCCTAAGGAAGATACACAGTAAATGAAACCTTGTGCATTTTTCGCAATCCTTTCAATACGCTGTTTTGAGGTCGGAGCTACTAACGAAATAAATTGCAATTCGTTTTTCTTACATAATTGTGCGAGTTCTTCACTTTCTTCAAATGGTATATCAGGTACTAATAGACCATCAACCTGACATTCTTTCGCCTTTTCCATAAACTCCTCTTCACCGAATTGAAGAACAGGATTATAATACGTAAACGCAATAACTGGGATTTCTAATCCTTTTTCACGCATGATCGGCACGAGTTCTAAAGCTTTTTTAAGTGACATTTGCTGAGCTAGCGCTCGCTTTGCTGCTCGTTGGATAACTGGCCCGTCTGCAAGAGGATCCGAATAAGGAATACCTAGTTCAATTGCATGTGCTCCTGCTTCTTGAAGTGTTAATGCTATTTCAATAGTAATTTCTGGGGTTGGATCTCCAGCCATAATAAACGGTATAAAAAGTGGTTGATCTTGTTTACGAACGTATTGTTGAAATCGGACCGTCATCCTTGATCACCTCGCTCTACTTTCATTAATGTATGAACATCTTTATCTCCTCGACCAGATAAACAAACGAGAATTACAGAATCACTCGATAATTGTTTTGCACGTTCAAACGCTTTCGCCAACGCATGAGCACTTTCAATCGCAGGAATGATCCCTTCAGATAAAGATAATTTTTTCAAAGCCTGAAGTGCTTCATCATCCGTCACAGCCTCATAAGATGCTCGTTCAATACTCGCTAAATATGCGTGTTCTGGCCCAACTCCTGGATAATCAAGCCCTGCGGATATCGAATATGGTTCAATTATCTGACCATTTTCATCTTGGAGCAAGTACGTAAGCGAGCCGTGAATAACACCTCTCGTTCCTTTCGTTATTGTTGCAGCATGTTGATTAGTCGTTACCCCTTTGCCTGCAGCTTCTACGCCAATGAGCTTTACATCATCATTAAGAAACGGGTAGAACATTCCTATCGCATTACTTCCGCCTCCTACACATGCGACTATCTCATCTGGCAAACGTCCTTCAACTGCTAGCATTTGCTTTTTCGATTCATCACCTATAATTCTTTGAAATTCTCGTACCATTTTCGGATAAGGATGTGGCCCAACAACTGAGCCAATTAAATAGAAAGTATCTTCAGCATTCCCAACCCAATAACGGATCGCTTCATTAGTTGCATCTTTTAGCGTTTTACTTCCTGACAAAGCTGGAATGACTTCAGCACCAAGTAACTCCATTCGAAACACATTCAACTTCTGCCTTTCGATATCTTCTTCCCCCATAAACACTTTACATTCTAATCCAAAACGTGCTGCAATCGTTGCTGTCGCAACACCATGTTGACCCGCGCCAGTTTCTGCAACAATTTTCTTTTTTCCCATTCGTTTTGCAAGAAGCGCTTGCCCAATCGCATTATTTAATTTGTGTGCCCCTGTGTGAAGTAAGTCTTCTCGCTTCAAATAAATTTTTGCTCCACCTAATTCTTTTGAAATATTTTCAGCGTATGTTAAAGGAGTTTCTCGTCCTGCGTACTCTTGTAAATGATGATGATACTCTTCAAAAAATGATGGATCTTGTAAAGCCTCATCTAGTGCTCTCTCTAACTCTTCTATTGCATTCATTAACGTTTCAGGAACAAATTTGCCACCGAATGGACCAAATCTTCCTCGTTCATCTGGATATTTTGCGATCATTTTGTTTAATCCTTTCTTCGATCTGGTTGATCATTGCTTTATCTTTTAGTCCGTTCACTTCGATCCCACTGGAAATATCAATACCTTCTGGTTGATACTTTAATAGCTGTTCAATATTACTAGGGTTAATGCCTCCAGCAATAAAAACTGGCTTTGCTAGAATTTTCCCTTGTTCGATATACTTAGGTATATGACTCCAATCAAAGGTTACTCCTGTCCCCCCCCATTGACCTTTTACTTTACTATCAATTATAAAAGCTTCAACAAAAGGTGCATAGTCTTTCATTTCATTCCATGCATTTTCTTTATGATGAATGACTTTCCATATGGGTTTTTCGACCCTTCGATGTAATTGTCGAACATGATCAGGAGTCTCCGATCCATGACATTGGATGATATCGATCGGAACCGATAATATAATTTCCTCTATTTCCATGATCGTTGCATTGACAAACAACGCAACGATTTTTTTTCCTCGTTTATGTTTCACATGCTTTAACCAGTTGCTAACGCTTTCCGTACTAACTTTTCGCTTACTTTCCGCAAACACGAAACCGATATAGTCGGCTTTCGAACTAGAGACAATTCCAACATCTTGCAATGAATGGTTTCCGCAATATTTAAGCTTTGTTTGCAACCTTCTCTCCTCCAAATAAAGCATCTATTCCTTCGGCTGGAGTATTCGCCCTCATTAAAGACTCACCAACTAAAATACCGTTCGCACCCGCTCTATAGACACGGTCCACATCATCTGAGCTATGGATACCACTTTCACTTATGAATAAACTGTCTTTTGGTATGATTGAACTTAGTAATTCTGTTTGTTCTAGTGAAGTCTCAAATGTCTTTAAGTTCCGATTGTTGACACCGAGTATTTTCGGAGTAAAGACTGAAAGAACTTCTTCTAATTCTTCGTTAGAGTGAACTTCTACAAGGCACTCTAGCCCTTTATCATAAGCAATAGTATATAACTCTTGCAATTTTTGTGTCTCAAAAATCCCTGCAATTAAAAGAATTGCATCGGCACCAATTCGAACACTTTCTTCAATTTGTATTGGACTTATTATAAAATCTTTTCGTAAAATCGGAATTTTCACTTCTTCTTTTATCGCCGTTAAATAGCTTCGATGCCCCTGAAAATATGTTCGATCAGTTAAAACTGAAATTGCATCAGCTCCTGCAGTTTCATACGCCTTTCCAATTTCAACTGGTTGAAAGTTTTCTTTAATTATCCCTTTTGAAGGTGAGGCTTTTTTTACTTCCGCAATTAAACCTATTTTTCGATTGGGTTTAGAAAGATGCTTAAATAGCGATTGTCGTTCTACCGAGATCGCAGGCGGCAATGTTATTTGATCTAACTCTTCTATTTTTGTTTCAATTATTTTTTTAAGCATCGATTATTTCCAACCTTTCTTCTTGTAAGTTAATAAATTGTTCATAGACTGTTTTGTTTGCAATTGCTTTTGTTACTTCTTTAACACCTTCTTCAATAGAAGACACTTTATTAGCTATATAAAGAGCTGCCCCTGCATTGAAAGCGACAATATTCCGAGCCGTTTCATTATTACCACCTTGGAAAACATTTAAGATGATCTCAGCACTTTCCTTAGGTGAGTTCACTTGAATGTCCGTTAACGGTCCTCTTGGTAACGAGACATCTTCTGGTGTTAGAACATATTGCGAGATTTCTCCTTCTTTTAATTCCGTTACAAATGTATTGGTACTAATCGAAATTTCATCTAACCCTTCAGCACCTGTAACGAGCATCGCTCTTTTTACCCCTAGCTCTCTTAACGTTTTAGCCATAATAGCACCGTGCTTTTCATCAAAGACACCAATTAATTGAGCTTCTGCATTTGCAGGATTAGTTAATGGACCTAATAAGTTAAAAATTGAACGAAATCCTAATTCCTTCCTAGGGATGGCAACATTTTTCATCGCGACATGATAGAGTGGTGCAAATAAAAAACTCATTTTCTTTTCTTTCAGAACGACTGCCGCTTCTTCAGGACTCGTTTGAATTTGAATATTTAACTGTTCTAACACATCAGCACTACCACTTTTGGATGAAACGGAGCGGTTTCCGTGCTTTGCAACCGTGACTCCAAGTGAAGAGAGGACAATAGCTGTAGCTGTTGAAATATTAAACGTTTTCGCATGATCTCCTCCTGTACCGCAAGTGTCAATTACTCCTTTTTCATTATGCGGAATTGATATGGAGTGCTGTTTCATTGACTTAGCAAACCCGACCATTTCATCTAATGTCTCTCCACGAAACCTGAGAACCGTTAGTAAACTAGCAATCTGACTATGTGTTGCAGCACCTGACATGATTTCATCCATAGCAGATGTTGCTTCTTTTTCTGTCAATTGTTCACCTTGAATACATTTTTGCAAGATTTCTTTAAACATTGCCAATTGCCTCCTCCGCATTTTGCTTAACCATCGTTTCTGCTAATTGAACAGCATGTAAAAGTGCTTTCGCTTTATTCTTCGTTTCTTCATATTCATTTTCCGGTATCGAGTCAGCTACAATCCCAGCGCCAGCTTGCACATAAGCTTTTTTATTTTTTATCACCAACGTACGAATAGCAATGCACGAGTCAATGTTTCCATCAAATCCGAAGTAACCTATTGCTCCAGCATAAATGCCTCGTTCCGTCGGTTCGATTTCTTTTAAAATTTCCATTGCTCTAATCTTTGGCGCCCCTGAAACCGTCCCTGCAGGAAACGAAGAAGAAAAGGCTTCTAAAGGATGCGTACCTTCTTGGAGGCGTCCCGTTACTTTCGAGATAATATGCATGACGTGCGAGAAATTACCAACTTCTAATAATACAGGAGTTTCAACCGAACCGTATTTAGCCACTCGACCGATATCATTTCTTGCAAGATCAACAAGCATATAATGTTCGGCGCGTTCTTTTTCATCTGCCAATAAGTCTTGGGCTAAAGCATGATCTTCTACTTGTGTTTTTCCACGCGGTCTTGTTCCAGCAATCGGATGAATTTCCATATGTCCATCTTGAATTTGAACGAGCCGTTCAGGTGAACTACCGATAATTTCGGTATCACCGATTTTTATATAAAATAAATAAGGAGACGGATTTACCATACTTAACACTCGATAAATATCCAAACCAGAAACGTTGATATCTACTTCAAACCGTTGAGATAGTACAGCTTGAAAGACGTCACCTGCACGAATATATTCTTTAATTCGTTCAACATCAGAAATAAATTTTGTTTTTGTGTAGTTAGATTGAACATTTTCAAACGTTACGTCAACTTTATATGTTGGCGGTGGTAAAAATCGTTTATCTTTTGAACTTTCCATCATTTGATTGACTACCCTTTTCAGAGTTTTTGCTGTTTCATTAAAGATGTCTTTATTTTCCGCATCACTACTACCAGATCTAGGAAGGGAAATTAAGTACATTTCTTTTTTGTGATGATCATAGGCAATTACAAGTTCACAAAACATAAAATGAACTGTTTCCTTTTTGTCATCTTCTCTCGCAAGGACTCGTTCAAATTGTTCGACGGCGTCATAGGATACATGACCGACCATCCCACTATGAAACGGAACGGGTAGTTTTATTGGTTTAACATCTACATATTTCGTAGCGTAATCAAATGCATCTTGAAAAGATGATGCTGTATGAATGGTTGTTTCTTGTTCTTTGATAAGGAAGTTGTTTCCTTTATTACTTAAAAATAACTTTGGATATAAGCCAATAAAAGAAAATCTAGACCATGGTGACTGTTCATCTTTACTTTCAAGTAAATAAACAGCATCTTTTTCTAATTGACGAAATATTTGAATGGGGGTTAACGTATCGGCAAATAAGTGACCAATGATGGGTACTGTTCTGAATTTTTTTGCATCTTCTAGGTAAGATGCTAATGAGGTATTTAACATTGTTTTCACTCCTTAATATCATGAGTGAAAATGAATGCGAGAAAGTGGAGAATATCAATTTTTTTTGCAATATTCATTCAATAAAAACTGTTAGAACATTACAACAACATCACCAAAAAAGGTGAAAATTGATATCTTCTATAAAGTTTAACCATTTGCTAAGAGTTAAACTTTATAAAAGCACAAAAACCCTTAAACTGACAGTTTAAGGGTATCATTAATAAACGTATTCCCTCTGCTCAGCTCTACTCAACTATTCATTCTCATCTCTGCTCTTCTTAAACTATACTAAACCTACATGTAACTTTATTTAAATTAATTGTATTTCATCTAATCTCATTCTCATCTAATCTACTTTAATTTTACCTTGAGTCATCTTTATTTGTCAATTGTAAATCAGGCCGAAGTGTAACAGCTTGCTCTAAATAAATATGCTCAACTTCAGCTTGAGGTACGTCTGTTTCTGCTGTTATCATGACACGGATACACATTGGTAAACTGTTTGGCACTGGAATTTCTAGGGCACACATGATCGGAACAAACTTCCAACCCTCGAACCGACGTAATGCTTTAGCTGGGAATGTGGCATTCAAATCGTGAGTTACGGTCACTATAATTTGAGCAACATCCTCTGGTTCAATATGATTTTTAGTAATCAGAGCTTCCAATAATTTCTCTGTTGCATCCAAAATAACGTTTTCTTCATTAACTTCGACAGTTGTTGCGCCTCGAATTCCTCTAATCATTTTCTACTCCCCCTTTATTTCCTTTAAGAGCAGCTCTTTGATCGGCTCTTCATCAACACTTACAACCTCTACTCTCCCAAGTTCTTTCATTAGCACCATTCGAATGATACCTTTATGGGCTTTTTTATCTTTTTTCATTGTATGTAAAAGTTGACTTACATCTAATTGACTCGGAATATCTGTTTTAAACCCTAATTTCGTTAGCCAGTTTTTGATTTCATCTACTGGCAACGGAATATTATAGTAGCGTTCACTCACCCTCATTGCAAAAATCATTCCAATGGCTACTGCTTCACCATGAGTAATTTTTCCATAACCTAATCCTGTTTCAATCGCATGGCCCAACGTATGGCCGAAATTGAGTATGGCACGAATCCCAGTTTCCTTTTCGTCTTCACTAACGACAGCCGCCTTCACACGAATAGAACGTAAGAGAAGTTGTTCAGCTAAGCTTCCTTTTATGTTAGTGAAATCAACGATATTATCTTTGAACCATTGAAAAAGAGAGGCATCCCAAATTAACGAATGTTTAATCGCCTCGGCAAAACCTGATCTCCATTCATGCAACGGTAGACTTTGAAGTGCTTCTGGGTCATATAATACAGCTTCAGGTTGATGAAAAGCCCCAATCATATTTTTACCCAGGGAATGATTGATTCCCACTTTTCCACCAACACTACTATCATGAGCTAGTAAAGTGGTCGGTATTTGAATAAATGGGATCCCACGCATATAGGTTGCAGCCACAAAACCCGCAAGATCTCCAATAACCCCACCGCCCAGTGCGATGATGAGAGAATTACGGTCTAAACCTATTTCTAAGGCATATGTTTGTATCTCATAGTACTGTTGAAATGATTTCGACTGTTCACCAGCTGGTACTACATATTCATAAACTTCAGACAGCTGATCTACTACATGTTTTTTTACATCTTGTAAATATAACGGAGCCACATGGTCATCCGTTATAATCAAAACCGAAGATGATTTTTGCTGTAATGAATTAGGCAGATATTCATTCCATTTGAAACGAATACCTTCACCAATCCATACAGAATATTGTTTAGAGGATGTATTAATGTGTAATTGTTCCATTAAAACAACCTCGCACGCTCTTCATGACGCTCAATATTTTCCTTAATTTCATCTACTCGATCACTACCGAACTTTTCAAGAAGTGCATTAGCGATTTCCCATGCCACAACAGCTTCAGCAACAACTGATGCAGCAGGAACGGCACAGCTATCAGAACGTTCTATACTTGCAGCAAAAGGCTCTTTCGTATCTATATCGACACTTTGAAGAGGTTTATATAGGGTCGGGATTGGCTTCATAACACCACGAACGACAATAGGCATTCCATTTGTCATTCCACCTTCTAATCCTCCAAGGTTATTTGTTTTCCTTGTATAACCATTATCTTCATCCCATAATATTTCATCATGAACTTGACTTCCTGGTTTGCGAGCTGCTTCAAAGCCAACTCCAATCTCTACACCTTTAAAAGCATTAATACTCATAATAGCTGCAGCTAAATTCCCATCAAGCTTACGATCATATTGAACATGGCTTCCAAGACCAATCGGAACTCCTTCAACGACTACTTCAACAATTCCACCGATAGAATCTCCATCTTTTTTAGCATCATCAATTGCAGTCATCATTTTTTGCGTCGCTGCATCATCTAAGCACCGTACAGGAGATGCTTCAGAGCGTGCTTGTAGATCCGCCATCGATGTATAAGCCGTATTATCTGCTTTCACGCCACCAATTTCAAGGACGTGACCACCGACCTCGATACCAAACGTTTTAAGAATTTTTTTAGCTACGGCACCAGCTGCTACACGAACCGTTGTTTCACGAGCTGATGAGCGTTCTAATATATTTCTCATATCGCGATGTCCATATTTAATAGCACCATTTAAATCAGCATGTCCTGGCCTTGGCCGTGTCACTTTCCGTTTCATCTCTTGCTCTTCTTCTTCAGTTAACGGATCAGCCCCCATGATTTTGGTCCAGTTTTTCCAATCATTATTTTCAACTACGAGTGTAATAGGGGCTCCCGTCGTTTTACCATGACGAACCCCACTCAATATATCAACGACATCTTTTTCAATTTGCATGCGACGGCCTCTTCCGTGTCCACCTTGTCTACGTGCTAAATCGACATTGATATCTTCACTTACTAAATCAAGGTGAGCGGGTACACCTTCTATTATCGTCGTTAATTGTGGTCCATGCGATTCTCCTGCTGTAAGGTATCTCATTGTACTCCTCCTCCAACGTCTTCTCTCTTTAACGCTTTTATGCACTAAATTATATCATAACTTTATTTTTTTGTCTTTTTAAATTTTTCTCTTTATTAATCAAATCTACGAGTAGAAAATATTAGATATTTCAGTTTATCAGAAAATTTTTAAAAAAGAAAGATGCATTCTTTTGACTATGCTACTCATTTCTTACGGTAAAAGAACGTATCCTCCGTTTCAAAACCATAAATATGTGGGTTAAAAATTTGTTCTGTGCTACCAACAAATAAGACACCACCAGGTTTTAAAGCAGCACTAAACTTTTGATAAAGTTCATGTTTTGCCTCTTCTGTAAAATAGATCATGACATTTCGGCAAACAATTAAATCAAAATTAGAATCAAAACGATCGGCTAAAAGGTTTCCTTGCTTAAATTTAATCGTCTTTTTAATTTCATCTTTTATCGTATACCCGACAGTATCTTTTTTAAAAGCGGACTGTAACACCTCTTTTGGAACTTCTTTTACTGAACGCTCGGTATAAAACCCAACTTTTGCTCTTTCTAAGATCGCTCGATCAATATCTGTCGCTAAAATTGAGACTTGAGTAGTTGGCATAAGTTGACTGAGGATAATGGAAAGTGTATAAGGCTCTTCTCCTGTGGAACAAGCTGCACTCCATACTTTTGGGCGCGGATTTTGCTTTAATAGTCGAGGTAGAATTTTCTGTTCTAGCACTTCCCACCGTTTTGGGTTTCGGTAGAATTCGGATACGTTGATGGTCATCCGATCTAAAAAGGTATCAAATAATTCTTCATTTTTTAGCATGTCCTCAAAAAAGCTAGTAAAATCACTAAATCCCTTTTTTTCACGAAGAGATGTTAATCTTCGCTTCATTTGTGCCTCTTTGTATAAATTTAAGTCAATTCCAGTTTTTCTTTTTATATTATCTACAAACTGTTCATAATCACTTTTCATATCCTGCTGTCCCCTCTTAAAAAACAAACTCATATCTTCCTTTTTATCACAAAAATCGAGATAAAACTACAAAAAGTTATGGCAATACATTTAATAATGGGACAACTAGAGGTACGTAACCTTTACCCTAAAAAAAGTAGCATGAATTAACTTAAATTTAAATAGATTATTAATTATTGAAAAAAGAAGGCATCTAGATTAGACGCCTTCCCCTCAGAATTAAACCCATTTACTAATTGTTTTGTCGTAATTGTTCAATTCTTCTTCTTTGAAGAAAATACCAATCTCACGTACCGCACTCTCAGGTGAGTCAGAACCGTGAATAACATTCATTGCTACTTGTGTTGCAAAATCACCACGGATCGTTCCTGGTGCAGCATCTGCCGGGTTTGTAGCACCCATCATTGTACGAGCTGTAGAGATTACTTTTTCACCTTCCCAAACCATTGCAAAAACAGGTCCAGAAGTAATGAAGTCTACTAATTCACCAAAAAAAGGACGCTCTTTGTGCTCAGCGTAATGTGTTTCAGCAAGGTCCTTTGAAACCGTCATCAATTTTGCGCCTACTAAATTAAAACCTTTTTTTTCAAAACGAGAAACAATTTCTCCCACAAGGTTACGTTGAACTCCGTCTGGTTTAACCATTAAAAATGTTCTTTCCATTATAAAACCCTACCTCTCATTTTTCATGTTATGTAAAAGCCTTTTCGATTATATCAAATATTGGCGAATTATACAATAAAGTGAAACTTCATTCAGTAGGGGTTTTCTTCAGCACCCACTGAATGTTAGTTGAGACCCTCACGAGGTGGGTCATACAGACGTTGTCACAGGACGTGACGTTATGAGTTTGTGTTCATTTAAGCATTTACTTAGTCTTTATTATTGCCTCAAGCTTTGAAATGGGAGGCTTAGCACCAGTTAAACGGGATAATTAAAAAAACGGGCCAGAAACCTTTATCAGATAAAGCGCTGGCGCCATTTATTAAAACTTTCGTCTTCCTATATATTTCGCTATTTCATACAAATAATTTTTCGCATCGATGTTAGGGAGGTCCTCTAAACACTTAAGTGCTTTTTCCAAATATATATCACTAATTTGGAGAGAGTATTCAATTCCTCCTGATACTTTGATAGCCTCTAAAACTTTCTTCATATCAAGTTTATCAATATATGGATCATCAAGAGTTTCCATAATTAAATTCTTAATTTCTTTATTATTTTCCATTGCATATAAAGCTGGCAACGTTACATTTCCCTGTAGCAAATCATCTCCTGCTGGTTTCCCTAACTGTTTTTCTGTTCCTATGAAATCAAGAACATCATCGGTGATTTGAAAGCTCATACCAACATAGTATCCAAAATAATAGAGCTTTTTTTGGATCGTTTCAGGGGCATTAGATGCAATTGCTCCTAGTTCACAACTAACAGCTATTAGTAATGCAGTCTTTCGTTTGATACGCCGTAAATAATTTTTAAAATTTTGATTCCAATTATATTGATCTCGTATTTGTTCTACTTCACCAATACACATTTCCATCATGGCGCGGGCAAGTGTTTGGTGGATTTTAGGAATTTCGTAAAAAGTTGAAACTTCTTGTGCTTTTGCAAATATATAGTCGCCAGTATACATCGCCACACGATTATCCCACTGAGCTTTAACGGTTTTCTTCCCTCTACGAGTTTTAGCGTCGTCAATGACATCATCATGTACTAATGACGCCATATGAATAAGTTCGAGTGGAACCGCAATGTTTTTTAATGAATGAATATCGTAATCACCAAATTTTCCTGCTAATAATACAAAAACAGGGCGAATTCTTTTTCCGCCAGCTTTTAGAAGTTGAGTGGAAGCTTCGCTCAAAATAATGTGTTCAGCACGGACCGTTTCCTCTAATTCTTTTTCGATGATGTTAATATCTTTCTGTAATTTATAATAAATGTCTGCTAATTTCATTTCTTCCACCCTAAACTACATGGAATGACAATGGTCATAAGCACTCCATAATGAAATTGATTGTACTTTTCTCTTCAAATAACCTAATTCATAAGCTAATTGATAATAAAAATTTAACCCTTTTAACATTTGCTCATCTAAGTCATAAGATAAACCTTGGAAGTATTGTTCCCAGAAAGCTTGAGTTCCACCAATGTCGCTTTTGATACTAGTAATCATTGGTTGGAAACGATCTTCAAAACTTTTCGTTTTACTATTAATAAATTGTTGATATAACATACTTAACTTTTCAGATTCAGACTCCAGAACCTCATTTCTTACAGCGAACACGGCGTAAGTCATTGGTAAGCCTGTATGTTCATACCAAAGCTGCCCGATATCATACATATAGATCTGATTTGACTTATTCCACACTGTCCTAATTGCATCATCACCGATAAGTAGACATGCATCATGATTTATTAGCATCTCTTCAAAATTGGGTTTCATTACTTCATATTGCACATCAAACTCATAAAACTTTCCCAAAATAATTTTTAACAAATGGACCGTTGTCGCTGAGCTAGAAGTTAATGCTATTGACTTTTCGTTCAGCTCTTCAATTGGCTTTTTTGAAAATAAAAAGAGTGAACCGACTTGAGAGTAAGCAGATACCGAAAGATTAGGTAACAGTGTATAGCGATCAAAATTTTCTCCATATGCAAACGAAGAAATTCCACCTACATCTACTGCTCCATTCGCCATTCCACGATTCAACTCAGCAGGAATTTGCGGAACGAAACGACAATCTAGTTCATTTAATTTTTTTCGATCTAGATAATAAAAGGTAGGTAAAATATTCGTATAGGCAATTTCCCCAATAATAATCGTCACTTTTGTTCCCCCCAACGGGTAAAGAGTTCATGCTCCACACCTAAATTATCTAGTGCCTTACCGACGACAAAATTAATTAAATCATCCATCGACTTGGGCAAATGATAAAAACCTGGCATAGCGGGCAATATTTTGCCACCGACTTTCGATATTTTCAACATATTTTCCAGATGAATTTGATTTAATGGTGTTTCCCTTGGAACAATAATTAAAGGTCGTCCTTCTTTCAGCATAACGTCTGCCGTTCTTTCCAACAAATTACGGGAAGAACCGTGAGCAATCCCTGACATCGTACCCATTGAACACGGAATAACAATCATTCCGTCATTTTGGTAAGAACCACTTGCTATTGGTGCTGTATAGTCTTGAAGTGTATGATAAGAAAATTGTTCATCATTTTCTTGAAACAAATGCTCAATGACTTCATTCCTATTTGATGTATCTAGTTCTAATTCTTCTCGAAAGACTTGCCACCCTGCATCTGTCACAACTAAATGAACTTTATAGTTTTGTCTAATTAATTCATTGACGAGACGTATACCATAGATCGCCCCACTTGCCCCAGTTATACCCACAGTAAAAATTCCACGATATTCTCTCATAGTAGTAGGTCTCCTATAGTAAATACTAACATCACCATACTAATTATTCCATTCATTGGGAAAAATGCTACACCCACTCTTGAAAGATCGTTCTCTGAAATAATAGAATGCTCATATACCATTATTACACCTGCAATAACAACACCTAAGAGATATATCCAACTTAAAGGACTGACAAAAAACATCGCTAACATGGAGATAAAGCTTAATAAATGTAACCCTTTTGCGATTTGGAGCGCTTTTTTTATACCAAAGTAACTAGGAATGGAATATAAACCAACTTTCTTGTCATAGTCTGCATCTTGCGTAGCGTAGATGACATCAAAGCCTGCGATCCAAAATACGACGGCTAAAAATAAAAATGCAGCTACCCAAGGTAACGTTCCCGTTGTTCCTACCCAACCACCAAGCGGTGCAATACCGATCGTAATCCCTAATACAATATGACAAGCCCAAGTAAAACGTTTCGTATAGGAATAGATAAATAAGAAAAATACGGCAATAGGTAATAAATATACCGCAAGTAAATTTAATTGATAAGATGAATAAATTAAAAGTGCAAAAGAAAAAATAGTAAACGCAATTACTTCTATTTTTGAAACAAGATTTGCAGGTATAGCCCGATCGGCAGTTCTAGGATTATGCTTATCAATTTTTTGATCAATAAGGCGATTTAATGCCATAGCTGCACTTCTCGCCCCAACCATAGCTAATGTAATCCATATCCACTGATGAATGGTCGGCCATGAGCCATTCACCATAATACTTCCCACAACCGCTCCTAAAAACGCGAATGGTAAAGCAAATACAGTATGTTCAAATTTAATCATTTCCATGATGATTTTTATTTTTCTAATCACTTTATGTTCCTCAATTCTACTTCTCTCTTTGAAGATTACGATTTTGTTCCTAAATGCATGGCACAGACACCGCCAGAATAGGATCTAACTTGTACATCTTTAAAACCTGCTTCACGGAACATGTTTGCCAGCTCCGTTTTCCCAGGAAAATTTAAGGTTGACTCTTGTAACCATGAGTATTCTTCATAACTTTTTGCAAATAACTTTCCAAATAAAGGCATAATAAATTTAAAGTAAAAAAGATAGAGTTGCTTAAAACCGATTAATGTTGGTTGAGATGTCTCTAGACAAACGACTTTCCCCCCTGGCTTTAAAACTCGATTCATTTCTTTTAATACAGTCATATAATCCGGTACATTGCGTAATCCAAATCCAATCGTAACATAATCAAACTGATTATCTTTAAATGGTAGTTCCATTGCATTCCCATGCAATAATTCAACTTGTGAGAGTTTTGCTTCTTTCACCTTTTTCTCACCAATTGTTAACATATTTTTACTGAAATCTAGACCATATACTTTACCTGACGGACCAACTGCTTCTGCTAATGCAATTGTCCAATCAGCTGTCCCACAACAAACATCAAGTGCTTGACTTCCAACTTTTACTTGCATTCTTTTCATTGTGTCTTTGCGCCATGCTTTATGTCGTTGAAAGCTAATAACTGAATTCATCATATCGTATTTCTTATATATTGACTCAAAAACTTGGTGGACGCGTTGTTCTTTTGTTGGTGTCATTATTTACCCTTCTTCCGCAACTTTTTCACTGAATTTTATAGGTGCAAAAAGTTGTTCCATTTGTTTCTGTATAAACTCTTTCTGAAAAAGCGGTTCTTCTAAAAGCTTTTCAATCCTACCTTTTGCTTCACTAACCTTATCATTCAAGATTAATAACATTTCTTCATTATTCAACGTTTGGTCTTGAAAACGATGGAGCTGATCGTTAGCTAGCGCTCGTAAAATCGGCAATTTCCTTCCCTCAGACCATTGTGCTCGTTCTACGAGCAGTCTTTTCAAAAAGAAATATTCTTTAATGATTTGTTTCCAACGAGGCAACTGATAGTGCTCTGCTAAATTTTGAAGTAAGCCTGATTCAATCGAGCTAATATACTGTTTTGCTTCTTCGAAAGTTAAGCTATCATTCTCATATATATTCATCTTATTTTCATTAATTTGTTGGATAGAAATACTGTACAAACGTATCATTGAGATTTGACTAGCTTCTGCTAGTATTGAATAATACAAGCTACTATAGTAATCCCCAGCTAGAACTGTCAGTTGGCGATTTCTTTTCACATAGTCTGAATTTATTTGATTGAGGGAGACTTTTTCATGTGTATTTAATGCGGCATCGACTAAACTCGAAGATAATGCATGCACTTTGATGTCCTGTGCTGATAATCGCTCAGATAACATAGCATAGATAAATCGTAGCTTGTCCTCATCGATTATTGGTTTTTGTACATATTTTTGTAAAAATGTGTGTTTAGTGATCGAAAAAAATTTCTTCGTACATTCGTTCACTTTTTCATTTAATTCATTCATCATTATAGTCCCCCGTTAATCTTTTGTTGCTCTATATTTTTATGTATTCATTAACGTCGAACTATATTATATCATAATTGTAAAACGTCAATAAACACGTTTACAAAAAGTCACTATCATTTCATTTTGGAAATTTTACCTTTTTTTATGAAATACTAAAAGAAAGCAGGGGAATCCTGCTTTTTTTTTTCTAAACCTCAGTATCCATCTCACCATGACTCGTCTGAATAACGGCCTTACCTCTTACCTTAATAGCAGAAGTATGTTCAGTAAATTGGGCAATCATAATTTCACCTTTATCTAATTTTTCGAGATGGTGAAACCTCGTATCAGATCCCCTCGTTAAACCGATTACATTAACGCCGTCTTCTTTTGCCTTAATCAATATAAAATCTTGTCCCGAACTCATCAAAAGCCCTCCCCTTGAAAGTCTATAGTTTTTAAGAGCTTTAATAACACAACTATCCCTTATTCAATACCATTTGTCAATGACATAAAGGCTTATCCTTTAATAAAGGACAATACTTCCGCACGGGCTGTTGCGTCTTCAGAAAATGTTCCTCTTACCGCAGATGTCACTGTTTTAGAACCTGGTTTTTTCACCCCGCGCATCGTCATACACATATGTTCCGCTTCAACAACGACGATCACACCATGAGGATCTAGCTCTTTCACCAAAGTATCTGCAATGGTTGAAGTAATTCGTTCTTGTAATTGTGGTCTCTTAGCAACTGCATCTACTGCACGAGCAAGTTTACTTAACCCTGTTACTTTTCCACCTCTAGGGATATACCCAACATGGGCTTGTCCATAAAAAGGAACTAAATGGTGTTCACACATGGAAAAGAAAGGAATATCTTTAACAAGAACAATTTCTTCATGATCTTCACCAAAAATGGTTTCAAAGTGTTTTGCTGGATCCTCATTTAACCCACTAAACACTTCCTGATACATTTTTGCAACACGTTTTGGTGTATCCAATAAGCCTTCACGATTCGGGTCTTCACCGATCGCTTCTAATATCATCGTAACACCTTGTTTAATTTTTTCTAAGTCAAAATTATTATTCAATTTATATGCCTCCATTCAACACTTTAGGTAAAATCACAATATGTAAGCTTAGGAAATTTTAGCATAAGCCTCGTGTCAAAGCAAAAAAAATGTATTTAAAGAACGTGCTTCTTTGACAAAAATCGCGGAAAGTTTTTCTTTTTTTTACTATCATCTTTGAAAGAATATAAAAGCAAGTAAAAAACAGTGCCTCACACCTTTAGTTCACTAAAAGTGTGGGACACTGTATATCATAGTTTTTAGAGGATAATGGCTATTAAACCGCCAGAACCTTCATTGATAATTCTTTCTAACGTTTCTTTTAATTTATAGCGAGCATTCTCTGGCATAAGTGAAAGTTTTGCTTGGATTCCTTCACGAACGATGGAATTTAGTGATCTTCCGAAAATATCAGACTCCCAGATTGATAGTGGATTATCTTCGAAGTCTTGCATTAAATAGCGAACAAGCTCTTCGCTCTGTTTCTCGGTTCCGATAATTGGAGCAAATTCGGACTCAACATCCACTTTAATCATATGAATAGATGGAGCAACAGCTTTCAGTCGTACCCCAAATCTTGATCCTTGGCGAATAATTTCAGGCTCATCAAGGCTCATATCTGTTATCGCAGGGGCTGCAATTCCATACCCTGTTTGTTTTACCATTCGTAGTGCCTCTGATACTTGATCGTATTCAGATTTAGCATGAGCAAAGTCTTGCATTAATTGGAGCAAGTGATCTTTCCCACGGATTTCAACACCGACCACTTCTTTTAAAATTTGATCATATAAGTCGTCTGGAGCATAAAGATCAATTTCTGCTACCCCTTGCCCCATTTCTATTCCCGCGAGACCCGCTTGATCAATGAAATCATATTCCCCAAATTGTCCAACAACCCGGTCAACATCACGAAGACGTTTTATATCTTTCACCGTACTTCTCACGGCTTCTTCATAGCTTTGGCGTAACCAGTGCTCTTCTTTTAGTACCATGACCCAGCTAGGGAGATTAACATTCACTTCATGGACCGGGAATTCAAAGAGTACTTCTCTTAAGACATTGTTAATATCGGCATCTGTCATACTTTCAATACTCATTGCAAGTACTGGCACATCGTGTTTTTCGGAAATTTCCTGGCGAAGTAAATCTGTATCTGGGTGATGTGGTCTTACACTATTTATGACAACAATGAATGGCTTTCCTACTTCTTTTAATTCCTCTATCACCCGCTGTTCGGCTTCGAGATAATCATAGCGAGGAATGTCCCCAATTGACCCATCCGTCGTAACGACGACACCTAACGTTGAATGCTCCTGGATGACTTTTCTCGTTCCAATTTCAGCAGCCTCTTGGAACGGAATAGGTTCTTCATACCAAGGTGTATTGATCATTCTCGGACCATTTTCATCTTCATATCCTTTTGCTCCAGGTACTGCATATCCTACACAATCTACTAAACGAACATTTACATCTAAACCTTCATCCACATGTATAGAAACGGCGGTGTTCGGAACAAACTTTGGCTCAGTCGTCATGATCGTTTTCCCAGCAGCACTTTGAGGTAGTTCATCTTGAGCTCTTGCTTTATCTCCTTCATTTTCAATATTGGGGATTACAACAAGCTCCATAAACTTTTTTATAAAGGTAGATTTCCCTGTTCGAACAGCCCCTACCACTCCAAGGTAAATATCGCCACCAGTTCGTTCAGCGATATCTTTGAAAATATCAATCTTTTCCACTTGATCCCCTCCCGATCATGTATAAATTTAGAAGTTTACATTAATGCACCGTAATTGTTGGACATTACATACTTATGTCGTTGTCCCAAAAATATGACAACCCTATAAAAGAAAAAAATATTATAAAAATTAATATGTGTTCCAAGGTGCATACAAACTCCATTATTTATCATCTTAATGAAGAATAGCATTGGTAATAAACAAACAGAAATGCTCCTTCCTCTTGTATGTATATGATTGAATGAATAGTTTATAACTGATTACTCCATAAAAAAAGTGAAACTAATATTAGGAAAACATGAAAACCTATTAGAAAAACAAAAATACCAGGAACTCTTATTAAGAGATCCTAGTATTTTAAATTTTTCATTAATTTGATACTCTTCCATAAACTAAATCCATAAAATAATCAGGTTCACCTTGTTCATTTATCGTATAAGGTATTGAAAATGCAGGTACAAAAGGGGAATTTTCGACTAAAATTTCCCTAATATCATCACCATATTCATAAGAATGATCAAATTGTTGTAATGCCATATTAATGTCCATACGGTAGTCAATAAGAATTTGTCCACTGTTATCAATAAGAAGCGGTAAATAATTCCCAAAATAAGGGGTCCTTACCATCGGAGCTTCTTTATAATTTAGTTTCTCAAATTGAAGTGTAAATAATCCCGTATCAATCATCTCATCAATTGGGGCCAAATCATTTTTACGCATATACTGATTTAACTGTGTTTGTAATTGTTGAATATCCCGCATAACCGATAAGTCAAGCAGTTTGACTTCAGCCACCTCTTCTTCTACATTAACCAATACATACTGATAGAGTCCTCCACTTTCAAAGGAATTCCCAGGAGGACTTTGTAAATAACGAGGAACTAACTGTCGAAAATCTACAGGATATTTCTGATAAATCGGCGTTTCCAGATCTCTATTTTTAATGGGTAATACGCCCGTATCCGCTCTAAACTGATTTACAGCTTGTTGAACAGATGCTATCTGATCTGGATAGGGAATTTGATTTTCTAATCGCTGTTCACTTGGATATAAGCATCCAGTTAAGAAAAGTATTCCTATTGTCAATTTTAGCATTACGATATATTTCTTCATTTTAATCAACCCTACTTTTTATAGTGTAGCTGTTGGTCCTCCAATTACAATTATAAAAACAATAAGCCCTGATACCATTAGACAAATAAAAGAAAATGTAAGTACAATCCCTTTAAATATTCCTCTTAACTTTAATTTACTAAACACTGCTGTTCCTACAGAAATAAACATTAAGATCATCGCAAAAAACGATATATACATATTGAGCATTGCTTGTGACATACATTCAACCTCCTTAATAACAAAACTTATTATAACATAGCAAAACTTTTTGATGAAGACTTGTCCAAAAAGAAAAAAGTTGGAGAATAGGGGCACCTATCTCCAACTTGACTAAATACTTCACTCTCGGGTTATACAGCCTTGATGATAGCCGTTCGTTACATTATATGCTATAGGTGCTTTCTTGTCTTATACAGGAGCCTATTGTTCCACCTATTTCTTGCCAAACATTTTCGAAATTGAGCCTAAATCCATTGGCATGTTGTTATTAATTATAGCATTTACGATTTGATCTTCTTTTTCTTTAGATACTGGTTTATTTGCCAAGCGTGCGACTTGCGCAATAAGTTGTCGAACTGTTTTTTCATCTTTAAGGTTAGCATTACTAACCGACTGCGCAAGCTTAAAAATATCTTCTTGCTTAACATTTGTTTTCTTTTCAATGTTATCAAAAAAATTATTAGACAAAGTGTAGTCCTCCCTCATGAGTTTTGTCATCATATCGTATGCGAATCCAATTTCGCATGTGCATGACTACTCATAAAAAGGAAAAGTGGAAGGCACTTGGTTAGCTCCGACCAGCAAATGTTCTGGCCGATAAAAGTCCGCTTTTTGACTTTCATCAGCCAGGTTATTTGACCTCGAGGAGCTAGTGCCTGGAGCTAGACAATAGGAAAAGCGGAAGGCACTTGGTTGCTCCGACTAGCAAATGTTCTGCTATCTTTAACTTCGCTATTTATTCGGAAGAAGCCCAGATAAATCTTCACCTTCATGTTTCTTGACACGTCCCATCAATTCTTCAACTGCATCTTCAGGTTTCTTACGACTGAATAATACTCCATATAAAGCACTCGTTATTGGCATTTCAACATTTACTTTTTTCGCCAGTAGGTATGCAGCTTCAGTCGTCCGAATTCCTTCAACAACCATACCCATTTGCTCAAGTACTTCGTCTATTGACATCCCTTTACCTAACATATTTCCTGCTCGCCAATTTCGACTATGCACACTCGTACATGTCACAATTAAATCGCCTAAGCCAGATAATCCTGAAAATGTTAGTGGATTAGCACCTAACTTAATACCAAGCCTTGCTATTTCAGCTAATCCTCTTGTCATTAATGCCGCTTTGGCATTATCTCCAAATCCTAACCCATCCGTTAAACCTGCACATAATGCAATAATATTCTTAAGAGCTCCTCCAAGTTCCACTCCAATTAGGTCTGCATTTGTGTACACTCGGAAACTCTGGTTCATGAATAAATCTTGTACATATTCTGCTGCATCCATATTCAAAGAGGAAACCGTCACGGTTGTAGGTTGTCGTTGACTAACTTCTTCAGCATGACTCGGTCCTGATAAAACTACAACAGGATTAGAATTACCTTTCGGTAATTCTTCCTCGATCATTTCTGAAATCCTTTTTGAAGATGATGGCTCAATACCTTTGCTGGCGTGAATAATTGGAATATCGGTCCGTAAATACGGAAGAATTAACTTAACAACTGTTCGAATTGATTTTGTTGGTACAACAAGTAAAATCGCATCTGTATCCACTAATGTCATTCCAATGTCGGTAAATGCTTTAATATTATGAGGCAATTTTACGTCTGGTAAGTATTTATTATTTGTATGTAGGTCATTAATTTCAGTTATTTGGATCTCTCTTCGACCCCAAATTTTTACTTCATGATCATTATCTGCTAATACCATCGCTAGAGCGGTTCCCCAACTCCCAGCGCCTAATACAGCTATTTTTGACATTTAACAATCCTCCTAACATCTAAACCTTCCTTAGTGGGAGATAAATAAGCGAAAGGGAGAAAATAAGATTCTCTCCCTCCATATAAATGATGTTTCCAATGTTAAGTTGTCGCTTTTTTACCAAGTTTACTTTCTTTTCCTTGAAGAAGACGAACAACATTTTGACGGTGTCTCCAAAAAGATAAGACTGTTACGGTTAAGCTTAAATAAAAGTAGGCCATTGGATAATTATATATATTCGCAAGCCATATGGTAGCAATCGTTGTCGCTACCATAAATAATAGTGATCCTAATGAAACAAATCGGGTGGTAGCAATACTAATAATAGCAATTACCCCTCCGATTAATGATGGAATAAAAACAATAGAAGCCATTACACCGATCGTTGTCGCAACCCCTTTTCCACCTCGAAAGCCATAATAGACGGGCCAGTTATGACCAAGAATGGCAGCTAAACCTGCAAGAGCAGGTGCCCAGCCAGGACCAACTATCCATAAGGTCACCAACACCGCAAATATTCCTTTCGCCATATCTAATAGTAAGACAGTAACTGCCGGGCCTACTCCCAGTAAACGTAGTGTGTTCGTAGCTCCAGCATTTCCACTACCGTGATGACGAATGTCAATCTTTTTAATTTTTTTTGTAATAATATAACTAAAACTAATTGAACCAATTAAGTAAGAAATAACAATTGCAATAATAATTTCCATTACTCTCTCCCCTACTAACGATAAAGTGAAGCTTTACGAAAGTGCTCATTATCCTTCACTAATCCTAAAACCTACTATTTTTTTCATCTTTTTTCGTCAGTTAACTTCCAATGGACGAAGTGTTTTACATGCAACTTACAATTAGAGGCGTTTGTTCTGACCTAAAGCTCGAATTATTCACTTTTTTTACGCGCAAAAATCTTAATTGGTGTTCCTTCGAACTCAAACGTTTGTCTTAAGCGGTTTTCAAGAAAGCGTTGATAAGAAAAATGCATTAATTCTGGTTCATTCACAAAGAAAACAAATGTTGGTGGTCCAACAGCTACTTGTGTTGCATAATTAATCTTGAGACGTTTCCCCTTGTCGGTAGGCGTTGGGTTCATAGCAACGGCATCCATTACCATATCATTTAAGACACTTGTCGAAACACGAAGATTGTGATTTTCTGATACCTTTTGAACTGTAGGCAATATATGTTGTAACCTTTGTTTTAATTTTGCTGATGTAAACAAGATTGGAGCATAACTTAAAAACAAGAAATGATCACGTATTTTTTGTTCGAAATTTTGCATCGTTTTATCATCTTTGGCAATTGCATCCCATTTGTTAACGACGATAATGACTGCACGTCCTGCTTCATGTGCGTAACCGGCAATTTTTTTATCTTGTTCGATGATACCTTCTTCTGCATTGATGACAACAAGAACTACATCAGAACGTTCTATTGCTTTTAAAGATCGGAGTACGCTATATTTCTCTGTCGTTTCATACACTTTTCCACGTTTTCTCATTCCTGCTGTATCAATAAGAACATATTCTTGTCCATCTCTTTGGAAAGGAGTATCTATAGCATCTCGGGTTGTGCCTGGGATATTACTAACAATCACTCTTTCTTCACCAAGTAACGCATTGACTAACGAAGACTTTCCAACATTCGGACGACCAATTAAGGATATACGAATCGTATCTTCATCATACGGTTCATCTTCTTCATTTGGAAAATGCTTAATTACTTCATCAAGTAAGTCTCCTAACCCAAGACCGTGTGAACCTGAGATCGGTATCGGTTCTCCTAATCCTAACGAATAAAATTCATAGATTTTCTCTCTTTGTTCTGGATTATCAATTTTATTCACACCTAGTACAACAGGTTTTTTAGACTTAAACAACATTTTGACTACTTCTTCATCAGCTCCTGTAATTCCTTCTCTACCGTTAACAATGAAAATAATTACTTCAGCTTCTTTAATTGCAAGTTCAGCTTGTTCGCGCATTTGAACTAATAATGGCTCATCACTTAACTCAATTCCACCAGTATCAATTAGGTTAAATTCACGATTTAACCATTCTCCAGAGCTATAAATTCGATCACGAGTAACGCCTGGCATGTCCTCCACTATTGCAACTCGCTCCCCAACAATACGGTTAAAGATCGTAGACTTACCTACATTTGGGCGCCCTACAATAGCAACAACTGGTTTTGGCATATCCTCACTACCTTTCTTTCTATATTTACATTTACAATTTTTGTTTGTTATGCGGATGATTTTGGTAACACAACTAATCTATTCTAACAAACTTAATAGGCATTCGCCAATTAAATTTATTGAATATCATTCAATACAAGGATACGTTCAAATAGATCAATTAAAAGAGCCATTTATAGTATTAACGAAAAACACGAATATCTTTCCCTCTAGAAGAAGGGAGTTTTCTTACATACTGACTCATAATTTCACAGAACTGTTCAAATATATGCCAACTGATTATGAAAGCACAAGAAATAGCTATTATATCAAAAAAATTCCCAGTTCCAAGTGGTTGAATTCCGTAAATTGTCGTAAGAAATTGCTTGAATAATAATTCACCTTGAACAAGACCTGAAATTGAAACCACAAGTCTGCCACGGAAATCTTTTACTAAGACAATGGTTATAATAGCAACTAAGGTTGCAATAACCCACATCTTATCGATAATTAAAAACATAACAGGGTCATAAAGTTCTACTAAATGGAGACCTGCAAATAAAAACGTGATGACCATTGAAACAAAGAGTGTGTATAATATTGTAAAAAATTTATATTTTGAAATAAGCCAATAACAAAGAAGCGTTACAAGTAAATAAGCTAATGAAACCTCATACATCGCGACTGGAATCGTTTTAGAATATACTACAATAATTGCAAGCAGCCAAAAAGCTAACCATGTTCGAATTTTCGATTTTTTTAAGTAAAACGTTGTAATGATCCAGCTTATCCACATAAACCAAATCCCCTCCATACACTCACCACCTATCTTTACCATTATGTACAATTCTAAAAATGATAATCATCTACGTATAAAATAGAAAAGATGTGAGACACTACTCAGGATTCATAGTTACTTGTAAGGAGGAAGAAAATATGGGAAAAGATCGTCAAGAGAAAAAACTAAGAAAATCCGATAAAGTAGAACTAGACAGGGATCAAGCTTTAAAATACGGTGGGGCAACTAAACTTGAAGGTCCTGACGAAGCAAAAAAACGCCAAAGATAAGTGTAGCATTTGGGTAGGCACATAGTTTTGAAAAATTTTAATTGAAATGCTTTAAGAAGTTAAGTACATGACAGAGAAAAGAGGCCACTAGGCCTCTTTTCGTTCTACTATCTTCTACTATACTCTTCTGGTGATAGTCCTCGTTGTTGTAGCCAATGATAGGTTGGCCCACTAATGACTAAAGGTGTCTTCTGTAAATCAGCAATAATATTCGCTCCTAAAGCAGTCATAAGAAGTTTAATATCCTCATGCATACTTTCGATTTCTTGAACTAAGGCTCCTTCACCTTCATCGATTAAAATTTTCAAGAAATGACCAGCTATACCTGTTGCATCTGCACCTAAGGCGAGAGACTTAACAATATCAAGAACATTTTGAACTCCACCGGATGAAATAACATGTAAATGAGGCTGACTCTTTGTTATTTCAACAAGAGATGCTGTTGTATTAATTCCCCAATCATTAAAAAACTGAAGTGTTTTTTTACGACGCATATTTTCAATTTTCGAGAAATTGGTACCACCGTACCCACCTACATCTACAATAGAAACACCAGCATCCACTAATTTTTTTGCAGACTCTTTACTCATGCCATAACCTACTTCTTTAACAATAACTGGGATAGGTAGGGCATGGACAATCTTCTCGATCCGATCAATTGCCCCTGTAAAATCTCGATCTCCTTCTGGCATCACGAGTTCTTGAACGACATTAAGATGGATTTGTAAAGCGTTTGCCTCAAGCATATCAGCTGCAACCTTAGCTTGCTCAACAGTCGCTTCACTGCCTAAGTTTCCGATAATAATTCCCTTTGGATTCGCTTTTCTTACAATGCTATATGTATCACGTTCTTCAATATTTTTTATTGCTGCCATTTGAGAACCAACAGCCATGCCTATGTTTGTCGCTTTTGCTACTTCAGCAAACCGCTGATTGATATCTTTTGTTCGTTCCCCACCGCCACCTGTCATTGCATTGATAAAAATCGGCGAACTTAGTGAAAGTTCGCCGATAGTAGTAGATATATCAATACTTTGAAAATTACTATTAGGCAGGGTTTGATGAACTAACTGAATATCATTAAATCCATGATTTCTTTCTTGACCAGTATCGATAGCATGGATAATATGTTCGTTTTTCCTGACTGAACGAAGTGTCAACATCATCACCTACGATTTATACTTTTTTAATTGATCTCCAATCATGTCTCCTAAAGAGAACCCTGTATGTTCATCTTCCATTTTCGTATATTGTTCTGATACTTCTTCAACAGCATCTTCTTCGAGGGCGCGAATACTTAAAGATATTCGTTTATCACCTAGATTGATATCAAGAACTTTTGCTTGGACCTTATCTCCCTCAGATAATACCTCTTGAGGTGTTCCAATATGGCGATTGGCAATTTGTGAGATATGAACAAGACCTTCGACACCAGGAGCGACTTCTACAAATGCACCGAAAGAAACAAGACGTTTAACCGTTCCATCGATGACATCACCTGCTTTGATTTCACCTGCAACCGTTTCCCATGGTCCTGGTAACGTATCTTTTAATGATAAAGATACTCTCTCTTTAGTAGCATCTACAGCTAATACTTTGACTTTTACTAGATCTCCTTCTTTTACAACATCAGATGGTTTTTCAACTCGATGATGAGCTAGTTGAGAAATATGTACAAGCCCGTCAACTCCACCTAAATCTACAAATGCACCAAAATCTGTTAAACGTTGGACTGTTCCTTCGACAACATCGCCTTCTTTTAACGAATGAAGTACTGATAGTTTCTTCGCATTCACCTCTTCATCTAAAACAGCACGTTGTGATAGGATGAGCTTATTGTTTTCTGGCTCCATTTCAACTACTTTAAGACGTAACGTTCGTCCTTTATAGTCAGAAAAGTCTTCTACAAAATGTCTTTCAACTAGTGATGCAGGAATAAAACCTCTAACTCCTAAATCAACGACGAGGCCACCTTTAACAACGTCCGCAACTTGCGCTTCAATGGTTTGTTGATTTTCAAACTTTTCCTTTAAATCTACCCAAGCCTGTTCTGCTTGAACTGCACGTTTGGAAAGTACAAGCTCATCATCTTGTAACTTAGTTACTTTTAATTCAACTTCATCTCCAACGTTTAAAACATCGCTTACCTTTTCGACGTGAAGGCTTGACAACTCACTAATTGGAATAATGCCATCCACTTTAAACCCAACATCTACAAAAGCTTGTTTATCCTCTACCTTTGTAACTTTTCCAGTTACAGTGTCACCTACGTTAAAAGACTTAATTGTCATTTCACTGTTCATTTCTTCCACCATTGACGATTGCCTCCTTCAATACCCATTTCATAGGGACGATAATGCTAATTTTTTATTACACCTTTCACATAGTGAAAGAGCTGTGCCAAGAAAAATTTATTGTGATTTATGTGTATGTAGAATGTCTCCAATTGCTTTCATTATATAGTCTGTTACTTCTCCTGCAGAGGCTTTAGCCACACGTAGACTCTCCATTTCTAAAGGTTTACCGTAGATTACTTTTAGCTTATTAAACGGTTTATATGTTCCGATAATTGCACACGGTATGACGACAGCATCGGTACGTAATGCAAAAAAACCAGCTCCCGCTAATCCCTTCCCTAATGTGCCATCTTTGCTCCTAGTGCCTTCTGGAAAAAGCCCTAGAGCTTCTCCGTCTTTTAAAATTTTTAATCCTAGCTTCAAAGCTTGTTTGTCCCCTGAACCTCTTTTTACAGGAAAAGCGCCTACCCCTGCTACAAGACGTCCTAATACGGGAACCTTAAACAGTTCTGCTTTTGCCATGTAATGAACTTTTCTTGGAACGTAAGAACCTAAAAAAGGAGGGTCAAAGTAATGAATATGGTTACAACATAATAAAACAGGGCCATCTTTAGGTATATTCTCTAATCCAATTGTTTCTACTCGGTAAGTTGTAGAGAAAAACGACCTAAACAAACCTCGTCCAAATACATATAAATTCATGAAATTTAGAACCTCTCCTCAACTAAATGTAAAATATTATCTACTACTTCAGGTATCGTCATGTGAGTTGAATCAATAACAACCGCATCCGCTGCTTTCTGCAATGGAGCGAACTTGCGATTGGAATCTAATTCATCCCGACGAGCAATTTCTTCTTTTAATTTTTCGTAATCAGAAGGGTAACCTTTTTGAATGTTTTCTTCATGTCTTCTTTTCGCACGCTCTTCAACTGAAGCTGTTAGAAATACTTTAACCTCTGCTTTCGGGAGAACAAAAGTACCAATATCTCTTCCATCCATTACGGTTCCACCATTTTCCGCTAATGTTTGTTGTTGCTTTACCATCTCTTTACGTACTTCTTCATGACCAGCTACGATTGATACTGTGTTAGTCACTTCACTTGACCGGATTTCTTCTGTCACTTCATCTTCGTTTACAAATACTGAAGTGCCCGATGTTGTTGGTTTCAATACAATTGAAACTCGGTCAAGTAATTCCCTTAATTTCTTTCCATTTTTAGGGTCAATTGAATGTTTCAATGCAATATAAGTTAAAGCACGATACATTGCCCCTGTATCAATATATAAATACGTCAGCTGTTCAGCTACCATTTTGGCAACGGTACTCTTTCCAGCACCTGCTGGTCCATCAATTGCTATATTTGTTTTTCGACTCATAATACACCTCTACTACATTCCATGTCAGTTATTCAATTGCTGTTCCAATAAAGGTAAAATAATCTAATAACACTATCATATCATACCATAATTAGCTAACAAAGGTCTAACTATTCAAACTAATTAACTAATTAACTAATTAACTAATTAACTAATCTTCTTCACTTCTATAAAGTGAAACTCCATCGTGAAGGCTCTGATGGTCATTTGAGACCCACACTGTGTGGGTCTCACGATTGTTACCATAGGACGTGGCGCATTATTGCTAATACTCTCTTTTTATCAATAATTGTTTTTCAAAACAAAACCGAATGATTTTTTGACGATCTTGTTCCTTAATCTCAATAAACTGTAAAGATACACGATCGCTTGATTCAGGTTGTCTTTTGAAAATTCTAACAATCTTACATAAAGTCGGTACGTAATGAATTTCACCAGACTGCATATGAAGAACAAACCAGCACTTGATTTGTCCATGTTCAGGTAGTGTAGTCCCAAATGGTAACGTTATGGCGGCTCCTCCACCACTTATGTCCAACGTTAACGATTTAAATGGACTAAACAAAATATCTTTAGGATGAACTGCAACATCTATTGAAGTATTAATTCTTACATAATTTCTTCTTTGAATTCTCAAATAGGTTTCCAAGCCAGGGTCAGAAAGGATATACATCGGAATATTACCTTTTTTTCGCCCTTGCAGAGCCGTTTCAAAGCTATATATGGCTTGGTCTTTTCCAACAAAAGAAGCATTAAATTGAAAACCTTCATAAAAAAATCCTAATTTACCAGTTGACTCATTTATCGGGTGATCAACAATGATTGTATTTTCTCCCTTATCGACCAAACGACATCTGAATCGATTTTCTTTATGTTCTGCCCCTTCTATTTCATTTCTAGGTTCTAAATGTATCGTTGTGCCTATGTCTATCAAAGGGAAAGAGCCTCCTAATATTTGCTTTTCTCCCTTTATTATGGCATGAATTCAGAAAAAGAAGAAGCAGTTATTCGCTTCTTCTTGTAAAAATTATGCAAGTTCATATACAGGTTCAGCCTGATCTAATTTTTCTACTCTTTCTTCTTCGCCATCTTCAGCATTAATAAAGATGCGATACGTATCGTTATCAATCACGCCATAAAACTCATAACAAAGTACCTCTTCGCCTAAATCATTAACAATAATCGCAACATGGTCATCCATCACATTAAGCTTTCCATTTATATACTTTCTCGCATCTTCTTTAGTTAAATTCGGCTGATCAATTTCACGATCATCTCGGTGATTTAATAAATAATCCTCTGCTTCATAGGCAATCACATCACCATCATCTAATGCAACTTCAATAACGATGTGGTCAGCATATACACGGACATTGTCATCTAAATAAATAAATTCAAACACTCCAATAGAGTCGTATTGCTTACTCTCAACAAGTTGCATTCCTTCAATTCCATTTTCCTCTAGAAACTGTTTTGCATTTTCAGCAGCTTCATTTAAACTAATGTTTTGCTCGGCAATGTCTCGGTGTTGAAGGAACCAAAGGACATGCCCGCCACTTTCAGTTATATCCATATAGTAATTAGTCTCGTGATTTGGATCATCAATGGTTAGACTATAAGCTTTATAAGCTAATCCCTCACCAGTTTCCGCTACTTGTACCTCTACATTTTCTTCAATTCCAATGAATTCTAACGCTTTTTGTCTAGCTTCTTCCTCGGTAATTTTTTCACCATTCAGCCTTTCCGCTAGATCTTCATCATTAAATACGTTCATTTGGGAAAAACCTGCTCCCCAATCAGTCTCACTGTAACCTTTTACCATCTCATTTACATGATCAAATCCGTTTATTACGGTATTGTCTAACGGTTCATTCATCGCTTGAAACTCTTGATCAATGTCCATCCATAGCATATTATTTCTTAATAATGATGCTTGCGCTTTCCTTAATTCATTTCGAATGTCTTTAGATATATCATACAAATGTTCAAGTGTATCATATTCGTCGTCTGTTAACGGTTCCTTTTCTAAATCGCGTACGGCTGTTTTGTAACTGAAGGTCCCTAAATCATGTAAAAATTTTTCGGCTTCATTAATTTCCATCATTCCTAGAGGGAGCTGTCCTATTTCACTTTGAGCATGCGAAGTGACCCTCCAGATATCAGCTAGCTTAGGTGACATGTGTCGCTTCGTATTCATTGCTAACACTGTTCCTAAATCATCCTCTAGCTGATCAACGTGAAATACAAGAGTATGGAATGCGCGCTGATAACCACCTTCTACATTATTTGCAAGCATTGCATTTTGCTGATGTTCAGTAAAACCCCAATAAGATGTCGCAATAATTCCTAGTGCTAATACTCCAATCATAATAGAACGAATCATCTATATCACCTCCAACCTATTTAGCAAATACATGTTTCCCGATTGTCTTAATTTGAGGTCTTGACCATACCCAAGGAGATCTGGCTGTCGCTGGATTAAAAAAGTACAATGCATGTCCTGTCGGGTCTTGACCATTGAGTGCATCCATTACTGCTCTTCTTGCTTCTTCACTAGGGTTATTGTAAATTTCACCGTTTGCAACTGGTTCAAATGCACGCGGTTCATAAATAACTTCAGAGATTGTATTAGGAAAATCTGGACTATTTACACGATTAAGAATAACAGCTGCTACTGCTACCATCCCAACATAAGGCTCACCACGTGCTTCAGCATAAACACACTGTGACATAAGTTGAATATCATTGTCGCTAAAACCATCGGGAACATTCATCGCTTGTTCAATATTTGGTTCATCCCCTGCTGGTGCTTCTGGTGTTTCTTCAGCAGGTACTGGTTCCTCTGGTGCTGGCTCTTCAGCTGGTGTAGGCGCTGGTTCTGCTGGCGTTTCTGGTGTTGGTTCTGGACTCGGTGTTTCTGGTGTTGGTTCTGGACTCGGTGTTTCTGGTGTTGGTTCAGGTGTTTCTGGTGTTGGTTCAGGTGTTTCTGGTGTTGGTTCAGGTGTTTCTGGTGTTGGTTCAGGTGTTTCTGGTGCTGGTTGTGCTGGATCCTTCTGTGTTTGTTGTTCCCGTCTTTGTTGTGCTTGTGGATCTGGCTGAGCTTGTTGACGCGCCTTTGGTTCTGCTTTTTGTTGAGCTTTTTGTCCACGACTTCCTTTTGGACCCTTTTGAATATCTAATGGTGTCGTTCCATAATGAGTGAAAGAACGCCCTTCGTTTAAAGCACGATGAACAAACTCTTTATCGAAATTTGTTGAACGTTCTAGCATTTCTTTCATTTGTGGACCAACTAGGCCATCTACATCAAGCCCAAACTCATTTTGGTAGTTACGGACAGCCCAATACGTGCTCCATCCATAAACTCCATCGATCTTATTTTTATAAAATCCAATGTATTGAAGTCTTGCTTGAAGCTCAACTACATCATCCCCAGTTGCTCCTTGCTGGATCACTTGGTCTGTAAATGCTTGAGCTGTTGGCTGTAGAACACCCCCGAACACGATAACAAAGCACATTATTGAAACAAGGGGGTATTTTAACTTGTTCGCCAATCTCTTCATGATGTTTTTACCTCCTTAAATATGTTACTTTTTCTTAAACATGGATAATTAACCATTTCGTATTGTTATTGTTTGTACTTAAGTGCTTTTTATACAAATTCACGTAATAAATGACAATATTAACAGTTGTACTGAGCTATAAACCAGCTTCGTACCTAGTTTACTCGCTTGTATGCTCCTTTCTATTTAGGAATAATTCTAAATTAAAGATGTAGTTCCTTTCATTAGAAACCCTACATTAAACAGAAAAAAGAATGCCATCTAGCGGCATTCTTTTTTCTGTTTAATTTTATAAAGAAGATAGTACGTTAAAATAACGTCCTTCTGGGTGACTAAACACCATCGCCGTAACGGAAGCTTCAGGTTCCATCATGAATTCTTCTGTTAACTTGATACCGATTTTTTCTGGCTGAAGTAATTTAAATAATTTTGCTTGGTCTTCTAAATTCGGACAAGCTGGGTAACCAAAGGAAACTCGAACACCTTGGTATTTTGCTGAAAAACGATCTACCATTGTCAATTCAACTGGATCAGGAAAACCCCATTGATCTCGTATCAATTGATGTGTTCGTTCAGCAAACCCTTCCGCTAATTCAAGTGCTGTCGCTTGAATCAAGTGACTAAATAAATAATCGCCCTCATCTTTAGCTTTCATCGCTTTTTCACGAACTCCGATACCTGCCGTTACTGCTAAGAAGCCGACATAATCCATTTCTCCACTATCGATAGACCTTACGTAATCAGCTAGACATAAGAACGGCTCATGATTTTGACGAGGGAAAGAAAACCGTTCGATTTCCGTCTTTTCATCTTGAGGGTCATAAATGATAATGTCATTACCCTTACTTTGTGCTGGAAAAAATTGATACATTCCACGCGCTTGCAATAATCCATTAGTTTTCGCTTCATAAAGTAAACTATCGACTTTATCTTTTAATGTATGCGCCTTTTCATCTCCCTCAGCAAGAAGACGACTTACTTTTCCGTGTAGCCCTAAATGTTTACCAAGAAGCATTTGTAAATTAATATACGGTTCAAGATGTGAGATCTTATACTCCTTTAAAATATGCGGTTGCAGATCATTCGGCTTGTGAATAGGGACAACTTGAGATACTTTTGAGCGTGGAAGCTCTGTTGTTACTTTGTTTTTCTTTTCTGTTTCTTCATTTCCGACTTGCTGTAACTTCGTCTGCTTGTCTTCTTCTAGCTTTTTTAATTCATCTTCTTTTACCAATTTGTTTGCTAAATCAAGACCGTTCATCGCATCTTTTGCATAGAGAACGACACCATCGTACTCTCGTGAAATTCGATTATCGGTGAATTTTCTCGTTAATGCCGCACCACCTACAAGAATCGGAATCGAAATGTTTTGTTCTTTTAAGTCTTGTGCAGTGAGGACCATTTGTTGAGCTGATTTTACTAATAAACCTGATAAACCAATCGCATCTGGATTTTCTCGCTTAACTGCCTCAATAAGTTCATTGGAAGTTACTTTAATTCCTAAATTCACAATTTTAAAGCCATTGTTCCCTAGAATAATTTCAACGAGGTTTTTACCAATGTCATGGACATCTCCTTTAACAGTTGCAAGGAGAATTTTCCCTTTACCATTATCACCTGATTTTTTCTCCATATATTGCTCAAGAAAAGCAACTGATGCTTTCATCACTTCAGCACTTTGGAGAACTTCGGCAACAATCAACTCGTTGTTATTAAACAAACGCCCAACTTCATCCATACCGTTCATTAATGGACCATTAATAATATCTAATGGCTCAGTATATTTTTCTAATGCTTGCTTTAAATCTTCAATTAACCCCTCTTTTGTTCCCTCAACGATATAGCTCGCTAATCGTTCTTCAAGTGATAAGTTTGAAGTTTGAACTTTCTTTTCCACTTTTTTCACACGATAAAAAGCAGTAAATTCTGCTAATGTTTCATCATTCGTATCAAATAACAATTTATCTGAAAGTTGTTTTTCGTTTTCTGGAATGGAAGCATAGCGTTCTAGTTTTTCTGTATTGACGATCGCATAATCCAAACCGGCTTGCGTACAATGATATAAATAAACAGCATTTAACACTTCCCTACCAACCTGTGGCAAGCCGAAAGATACATTACTTACCCCAAGGATTGTCAGACATTCAGGAAGAGCTTCTTTAATTAATCGTATCCCTTCTACCGTTTCTTTAGCAGAACCAATATATTGTTCATCCCCAGTACCTACTGGAAAAACGAGTGGGTCAAAAATGATATCACTCGGTTGTAAGCCATATTTATTGACTAATAAATCATAAGAACGCTTAGCTACCTCTAGCTTCCGTTTCGCTGTAACGGCCATACCTTCTTCATCAATCGTCCCAACAACAACCGCAGCACCGTAACGATGTACTAGCGGAATCACTTTCTCAAATCGCTCTTCGCCATCTTCTAAGTTAATCGAATTAATAATCGCCTTTCCTTGTGAATACGTCAGAGCGAGTTCAAGTACTTCTTCATCGGTTGAATCAATCATTAATGGAACTTTCACTTTGTTTACAACATACTTTAAAAAGTGTTCCATATCTTCTTTTTCTTCTCGGTCAGGGTCCGCCAAACAAATATCAATAATATGGGCTCCTTTTTTGACCTGTGAACGCGCTATTTCAGACGCCTCCTCATAAAGCCCATCGGCAATTAAGTTTTTAAACTTCCTTGACCCTATTACATTTGTTCTCTCGCCGACAAATAGTGGTCTCATACTCTCATCATACACTAATGGTTCAATTCCAGAAACCGCATGAGGATGCCCCTCATTTAACTTTCTAGGTTGATATGACTTCATAGCTTCTGACATTGCTTTTATATGTGCCGGTGTCGTTCCACAGCACCCGCCTACTAAATTTAACCAACCTTTTTCTGCAAATGCCGTTAGCTTTTTCGTAAGTGATTCTGGTGTTTCATGGTATTTACCGTCTTCATCTGGTAGCCCAGCATTTGGATAGCAGCTGACATATGATGTTGCCAAGTCTGACAGCGAGCGAATATGATCTTGCATGAACTCTGGGCCTGTCGCACAGTTTAGTCCAACAACTGTAGGTGTCATATGCTCAATGGACAAATAAAATGCCTCAATATTTTGACCTGCCAATGTCGTTCCCATTGGTTCAATCGTCCCCGAAACTAGGATAGGCATCTTCACATTTAATTGTTTAAATGCACGCTCAATTCCTAAATAAGCTGCTTTAACGTTTCTTGTATCTTGACTTGTTTCAAGTAATAAAACATCGACGCCACCTTTAATAAGACCAATGACTTGCTGTTCATACGCTTTAATGAGCTGATCAAACGTTACTCCACCTGTGACGGATAATGATTTTGTTGTTGGTCCCATCGCACCTGCAACAAAGCGAGGATGTTCTGATGTAGAAAACTCTTCCGCTACTTTTTTTGCAATTTGCGCGGCTTTTATATTTAATTCTTCAGCTAAGTGCTGTAAATCATAATCTTCTAGTACGATATCGGTTGCGCCAAATGTGTTTGTCTCAACTATATCGGCTCCTGCTTCAAAATAAGCACGGTGAATATATTCAATGACATGAGGGGCCGTGATGTTTAAGTACTCATTACAACCTTCATACTCTTCCCCACCAAAGTCCTCAGCAGTTAAGTTCGCATCTTGAAGCATTGTACCCATTGCACCATCAAGTACAAGGATTTTTTTCTCTAATTGTTGTTCAAACTTGTTCTTCCCCATAAAAAATCGTTCCTTTCTAGCGTCAGGAGTACTCTCAAAGATTTTTTTCATTATACTTGATTTTGCAGTGAGTTAGTTCTCTTCACCTGCTCGTGTATATATTGTGTTAAAGTTACTGTCATTTCATAACGAAGGAAAGGAGTAATTAAATATATTCCATTAAAATATTTAATAGCCTTATCGATAAGAGACGTCGCAATTTTTAACCCTTCAATTTCTGCTCTTGCTTTATCCTCACCACAAGCCGCCATTCTCTTGCGGATATCCTCTGTCAATTTAATACCTGGTACTTCATTATGAAGGAATTCCGCATTTCTCGAACTCGTTAATGGCATGATCCCAATATAAATTGGTTTCTTTATATGTCTAGTCGCTTCATACACATCAACAATTTGCTGTTCAGAATAAACAGGCTGTGTCATAAAATAATCCGCACCAGCTGTTATCTTTTTCTCCATTCGGATCACCGCTTTTTCTAATGAGCGTACATTCGGATTAAATGCTGCACCTACTGTGAAGTTCGCTTGTTGTCCAAGTGATTTCCCTGAAAAAGAAACGCCATCATTGAGTTGCTTAATTAAAGAGATTAAGTCAAATGATGTTAGATCATAGACGGATGAAGCTCCAGGAAAATCTCCGACTTTTGTTGGATCTCCCGTAATCGCTAACACCTGATTCATTCCTAGTGTATGCAGACCCATTAAATGAGATTGTAGACCGATTAAATTTCGATCTCGACAAGTCAAGTGAACTAAAGGCCTGACTCCTACTTGTGAATGCATAAGTGCTCCTAATGCCATATTATCAACTCTAGGTGAAGCTAGTGAATTGTCTGCTAGAGTGACTGCATCTACACCAGCCTCATGCAAAGCTTTGGCTCCATCAAGAAACTTATTGACGTGTAACTGTTTAGGAGGGTCTAGTTCCACTATAATAGCTGTTCTCTTCTTGGCAATTTCATCAATCGGTATTTCCTTATCTTTACGATCTTTGCTTACTTGAATAACAAGCTGCTTTTTCTTAATATCTTTTTCCGTAATCGGTGGGTACTCTTTTAGAGCTTTTGCCATCGTTCGAATGTGTTCGGGAGTCGTCCCGCAACACCCACCGAGTAAGCGAACCCCTTGTTCACGAAAGCGCAAAGCATTTTCTCCAAAGTAGTTCGGATTAGACTGATAATAAAACCTTCCATCTTCATAATCTGGCAAACTAGCATTCGGATAACAAGATAAGAACGCATTATCGTATAGCGGTACATCTTCTAACGATCGTATCATATGATAAGGTCCCATTCGACAATTGAGCCCAACGATATTAGCACCTGTATCGATGAGTGTTTTAAGTGCCTCACTGACAGGAGTCCCTCCATATAAAACACCAATATCCCCAAGTGCCACTTGAGCGACAATTGGTTTATCTGTCTTAGCTCTCGCTATCTTAATAACACTTTTTAACTCATCTAAACTATAAAACGTCTCAAATAATAATCCATCAGGATTTGCACTTAACAATGCATCTAATTGTTTATCAAAACTGCTCATTATTTCTTCTTGAGTAACATTTTTCGTTTGTAGGCCCGAAATTCCTCCAACGGTTGCAAGTACATAAGCTTCAAGGTTACGAACAGCCTTTTTCGCAATTTCAACACCTTTTACGTTCAGCTCTGTTACCTTTTGTTCTAACCCATAGTTTGCTAGTTTGATTGAGTTCGCAGCATACGTATTTGTTTGAATGACGTTTGCTCCTGCTTGAAGATACTCCTCATGGACTTCGTACACTTTATCTTCAGCCGTTATGTTTAAATGTTCAAAGCAACTTTCCGTAATTCCTTTTGAATAGAGAAGGGTTCCTATCGCCCCATCTCCTATTAATATCCGTTCTTTTAGCGCATCAAGAAAATCCATATCTTCCCCATCCTTTTATTTATAAGTTAATTCGTGATCGCCAAGCTTTCAAAAGCATTCAAAAAGTCTCTTTTAATATCCTCGACATTTTCTAGTCCGACCGATAATCGTAACAGTCCATCGCTAATTCCCCTTTGTTCTCGTTCTGCACTTGGCATTGCCGCATGGGACATCGTTGCTGGGTAAGATAAGATCGATTCTACTGCACCAAGGCTAACTGCAAAAACAGGCACTTCGACTTGAGCGACAAACTGTCTTACTGCCTCTTTATCTTTTAACTCAAAGGATAATACAGCTCCAAAACCTTCTGCTTGGTCTTTTTGAATATTATATCCTAAATGATCTTTTAATCCTGGGTAATAGACTCGTTCAACAGCAGGTTGTTCTTTTAGCCAAAGGGCTAATTCATTTGCAGCCTTTGACGAATGCTCCATACGAACATGTAATGTCTTAAGACCTCGTAATACGAGCCAACAATCTTGCACCCCTAACACCGAACCGAATGAGTTTTGCAAGAATGCTAATTGATCACCTACTTCTTCGTCTTTAACAACAGCAAGTCCCGCAATGACATCACTATGGCCTCCAATAAACTTTGTCGCACTATGAAGGACAACATCTACGCCAAGTTCAATCGGACGTTGTAATGCTGGTGTCATGAAAGTATTGTCAACAAACGTTAAGCAACCGTATTTCTTTGCTAAAGCTACCACTTCTCTTAAATCTGTGATTTTCATCGTCGGATTTGATGGGGTTTCAACGTAAATCACTTTTGTATTTTCTTGAATACTCGCTTCTATTTCCTCATTATTCGTCATATCAACAAACGTATATTCAATACCCAGACGGTTTAACACTTGAGTTACAAAACGGAACGTACCCCCATACACATCTGTCGTAACGACCACATGGTCTCCTTTTGAAAGAAGCATAAAAGCTGTTGAAATCGCCGCCATACCTGATGCGAATGCAAACCCCCTCACGCCGCCTTCTAATTCAGCAATTGTTTCCTCTAGTGCTGCACGAGTTGGATTTCCTGAACGTCCATAATCAAAGGTTCCGAACTGATCAAAGTCAAATTGATGAAAGGTTGAAGCATGTTGGATTGGAACACTTACCGCTCCCGTTTCTTTATCTACTTTTTGATTATTATGAAGTAAGCGCGTTTGCAAAGAAAATTGTTCACTCATTTTTATATATCCTCCTATAGACTTACATGATTAAATGCTTGATCTAAATCCGCAATCAGATCCTGACTATTTTCGATACCTACTGAAAAACGTAATAAGCGGTCACATACACCATTTGCGAAACGCACCTCTTCTGGCATATCCGCGTGGGTTTGCGTTGTTGGATATGTCATTAAGCTTTCAACGCCACCTAAACTTTCTGCAAATGAAATTAATTTTAACTGCTGTAAAAATGGATTTACCCAGTTAGCTTCCTTAATGCGGAAAGAAAGCATCCCGCCACGTCCAGGATAGAGAACATCTGTCACTGAAGGGTGTTCTTTAAGATAGGCCGCCACTTCTCTTGCGTTCTTTTGATGTTGTTCCATCCGTAGTGTTAACGTCTTCATACCTCTTATAAGTAACCACGAATCAAACGGACTTAATATTCCTCCCATACCATTGTGGAAATACCCAATTCGCTCGCAAAGTTCTTCACCTTTTCCAACAATTAAACCTGCAATGACATCGTTGTGCCCTCCTAAGTATTTTGAAGCACTGTGTATAACGATATCTGCTCCTTCTTTGAGTGGTTGTTGTATTAAAGGCGTATAGAAAGTGTTATCAACAATGAACAGTAAATTATGCTTTCTTGCTAAATGACCTAACTGCTTTAAATCGGCTTCTTGCATTAGTGGATTGGTCGGGCTTTCTATAAACAACGCTTTCGTATTTTCATTTATTTGTTGTTCAAATGTTTCTATATCTCTTGGATCCCCGTATGAAAATGATAATCCCCAGTTTTTCCATCCATTTTCAAATAGTCGATAAGTACCACCATATAAGTCACTCGATGCTAATATCTCATCGCCTTGCTTAAATAAGGAAAATAAAGTTTGAATAGCAGACATTCCTGAACTACAGGCAAAGCCTCGATCACCTGCTTCTAATTCAGCAATCGCATTTTCTAAAACTAACCTAGTTGGGTTTCCCGTTCTTGAATAATCAAAACCAGTAGATTCACCGATCCCTGAATGGCGATACGCGGTGGAAAAATAAACAGGGGTATTAATCGTTCCTGTATGTTCGTCTAAACGGTTTCCAATTTGTACTAGTTTCGTTTCTAGTTGCTCTTTATTCATTATGCTTCTCCTCCACTCTTATCGCTGTTTTTTCTTAAACTTTATTCTTTAGAGAAGTTTACCCTTCTAAAAGTGCAAAAAGCCTTCCTCTTATAAATAAGAAGAAGGCTAAGAAATCATTTTCAATGAACTACGCTCCTTCTTATCTTTCAAGCCATAATTGCTTGCTGGAATTAGCACCTGACCGAAAATAAATTCAGCTGGTTGCTGAGACTTCATAGGGCCATTCCCTCCATCTCTCTTGATAAGAAAATTATTTAATTTTTCAATTTTCGCTTGATTCTAAATTACATGAATTGCACGAAAAAAGCAATAGATTTTATTAGATTTACTTATTTTAATCCTTTAAAGCATCAACAATTCTTAAAAATCTATAGGCGTTATTCTGGAGTAGCATCTATTTGTAAGTCGTCCTCATTCCCACAAACACAACGAATAAAGCCCGTCTCATAGTTGCCGTCTTTTCCTTGTCTACCCCGTAGAATAAACTTTTCACCACATTTTGGACAACGAATTACGATTCGATACCTTACGCTTTCAGTCATGCATACCACTCCTAACCCTTTTTCTAATTTGCCATTTTCACTTTGTGTATACTGAATGTCCAAAGCCCAATCATAAAAAGAAGCATCATTATATGAATATATTTATCCATTGTTAGTAATATTAAATCATAGCTCCCATGAAGTAAAATTGGTAAGAATAAAGAAAGTATAATAAACCAAGTCTGGTGTTGTTTTGAAAACTTTGCTTTTCCTAAATAATACCCCATAATTACCCCGAACAAAGCATGGCTACTTACTGGAAATAACGCTCTCAACCACGCCGTTTGCAACCCGTTCGCTAGTAAATAAAAAAAATTCTCAACAGATGCAAACCCTAAAGATAGAGAAACCCCATAAATAATACCATCATATGTTTTGTTAAAGGTCGCATGCTTATACGCAAAGAAAAAAAGCAAAAACCACTTGAAAAACTCTTCTGTAAAAGCATATTCAAAGAAAGCTACCATAAAATGAGTCGTAAACACACCTTCAACTTCAAACGCATATTGGATGACCATGACTGGAAAAACCAACAGCGCACCAATGATAAATGTTTTAATAATCATGAGTAACGCTTGAGAACTTACATCATTTTTTAAATAAAAATAGCAAAATAAAGCCATAGCAGGACCAGTAGTTGCGGTTATAAGCGAAAACAACGTTTTTCCAATCCTCTCTTTAACTACGATTTAGTCTCTATATTTTAAAACCTTCTTCTATGTCCCCACCAGCTGACATTAAAACTGCAAGCTTTATTCTTGCCTTTTTCGAGTCATAATCCTTACCTAAACTCGCGCCTCTTAATTTTAAATCATAAGCACTTCCACGATAATCATACGAAGTGTGTACCTGTCCTTCCTCAGAACTTGTCGTTACTACGACTTTGACGCCAGCTTTTATTGCATTCGTTATATCATCTACCATATGAGGTGATACTTGTCCTCTTCCTACCCCTTCTAAGACAATACCTTTTGTTCCTTCTCTCACCGCACACCGAATAAACTTTCCATCTGCTCCTGCATAACATTTAATAATTTCAACTTGTGGTAGGAAGGAATCAATTTGATAACAATCTCTATGCAATGGTTTTTGATACACACTTACCACATCATTATCGATAATACCTAAATAACCATAACCAAATGATTCAAAACCTTGCATATTTGATGCATGTACTTTTTTAACATATTTAGCAGACCATATCCGGTCATTAAATACAACCACTGTACCAACATTATCCAAACTTTCATTAACAGCGACATAAATAGAATTTCGTAAGTTCGAATACACATCGGTTCCGATATCGTCTGGTGACCGCTGTGACCCCGTAACAACAATCTTTCTTTCATCTGTAACGGCTAAATCTAAAAAATATGCCGTCTCTTCAAGTGAATCCGTTCCATGTGTGACCACGATCCCACTGACGGTTTCATCTTCGAATACTTTGTCAATTTTCTTTTTTAATTCGAGCATCCTATCAAAATCAATATGCATACTAGGAAGCTGAAACAAACTATGTACTTCTATTTGGATATCAGATGGCAAACGACAAAGGGAAGCTAATTCTTCACCTGTTAACTCTCCTGATGATAATAAACCACTAGCAATTTTTTTTGAGGCGATCGTTCCTCCTGTTGTAATTAAAGCAACCTTTCTCATATGTATTCATCACCTTCATATTTAATATTCTTTTTGTAAAGTCTTACTAGTGCTAAGTCTACAATTTCAGTTTTTGAAAAACTTAGTGAGATATTAGCAATAGTAACAACCTGTTGCCTCCACTGAGTCAAGTTTCTATCTAGGTAAATGACTACGAACTCCTATGATTTCTCTTGCTAATTTCTGCTGCAATTAAATCACCGTGAAAACGCCCATTTTCTATAAATATCTCATTCGCATTATTACCTGCCGCAATAACTCCTGCAATAAAAATACCTTGCACATTCGTCTCCATTGTTTCCTCAGCATACAATGGACGCCCCGTATCAGGCTCACTTCCTACTCCCATTTGACTTAAGAACGAGTGATCAGGATGATAGCCTGTCATAGCAAAAACAAACTGCGCTTTTACTTCTCTTACAGTACCATCCACTTCATATACTACTGTAGTTTTCCTAATTTCAGTCACTTTAGCGTTAAAAACCATTTGAATTTGCTCTTGATTCATTAAAGAAACAAATTCAGGTAAGATCCAAGGCTTCACACTCTTTGAAAATTCATGTCCACGATACAATACCGTCACTCTTGCACCAACTCGCTCTAATTCAAGCGCTGCATCAACAGCTGAGTTTTTCCCTCCGATGACAACGACATTTTTATTAAAATAGGGATGAGCTTCTTTAAAGTAATGAAAAACATGTTCTTGTTCTTCACCCTTTACCCCCATTAAATTTGGATGATCATAATAGCCAGTCGCAATAACGACATACTTACTAGTATATTCTTTAACTGTTTCACGATTCGTACACGTACTTACAGTGAAGGTTCCATCCCTTCTTTTTTCCACACGAGTGACTTGTTCGTAATCATTAACGCGAATTCCTTTACGTTTGACAACTTCTCTATAATAGCTGAGAGCTTGATTTCGATTCGGTTTACGCTCTACTGTAACAAATGGAACGCCACCGATTTCTAGTTTTTCACTCGTACTAAAAAAAGTTTGATGTGTCGGATACCGATAAATAGAACTGACTATATTATCTTTTTCAATGACTAAAGGATTAAACCCTTGGTCCATTAGCGCAATCGCTGCAGCTAATCCACAAGGCCCTCCACCAACAATAATAACTTCTTCTTTCACCATTTTATTTCCACCTCTTGTTTCGTCTCTAATCACTATAAACCCTTGCATCATTTTGATGCAAGGGTTTATAGTGGTTGTTCTATTTTAACTTTCTACAAGGACAGGACCATTTCAAGCATTAGATTAACACTTTTTTCACAATCTTCCCACGTTGTTAATTCTTCTTCACAGTGACTCTTTCCATTTATACTTCTCGCAAAGATCATTACACTTGGAATATAACTAGCGAAAAACTGGGCATCATGACCTGCACCACTATCCATTCTTTTATATGGATAACCGAGAGATTTAGCCGCTTGTTCTACCTTATTACAAAGGTTTTCATCGAAAAACACTGTTGATCGATCCCAAAGTTTTTTCGCTGTAATTTCACAACCTTCATTGTTTCGTATTTCTGTTAACCCTTGAATAATGTCTTCTACTTTCTTAATAATGACTGGATCCTTATGTCGTGCTTCAAGTGTAAATACAACTTTATTCGGAATCACCGTATGAATATTTGGATAAACATTCATTCTTCCCATCGTAAATACTAAATCTTGTGCAAGGGCCCCTAACTTCTGTCTAGCTTCAGTAATGATATTCGTGGTTGCAAAAAGTGCATCCTTTCTCATATCCATTGGAGTCGTTCCCGCATGGTCGGACTCGCCAGTTACTTCTATTTCGTAACAAACCATACCAAGAACACTTTCAACGACAGCTACTGGTAACGACTCTCGCTCCAGAACAGGACCTTGTTCAACATGCAGTTCTAAAAATGCTGTAGCTTCTTTAATTCGCTCGTCCTCACTTCCTGCATAACCAATCGACTGTAGTGCCTCTTCAAAAGTAACACCATCTACATCTTTCGTTTCAAGCATCGTCGATTTATCAAATTTACCTGACAATACACCAGACGCCATCATAGAAGGTTCAAACCTTGCTCCTTCTTCATTTGTTATATTCATAATCGTTAATGGAACACGAGGTTTTATATTATGATCTACTAAGGTACGAGCAACCTCTAACCCCGCCAATACACCTAAAACTCCATCAAACCTCCCACCTTTTTTTACTGTATCTAAATGCGACCCGATTACAATAGGCGGTTTATCTGTTTCAACTCCATCTAATCTCGCATAAATATTGCCCATATCATCGACCTTTACAGACATCCCTAACTCGATACAGCAAGAACAAAAATAGTCTCGTGCTAAGCGATCTTCCTCTGACAAGGCTAGACGTGTGACCCCATTATTTTTCGTGCGTCCAAAATCTGCAAATTCTTCAACTGTTTGTTTTAACCTTTCACCATTAATTAATAATTGTTGTTTTTCCATAGTCATGTTCACTCCTCATTTTATTAAATTTTCTTTTCGGAACGAATGACGATACTACTTATACTTATTGTAATCTCTCTACTCGTCTAACCACTTAACTATCATATCTCCCGAATAAATTCCAAAGAAGCATTGAGAATTTGACTGTATTTTATTATTATTCTGATAATTAAAATTATAATTTATTTGAAACCATATAAACAATGGACATAATGTAAAATAAACTCTGCGCAAATTATACCAGTCGTAAAATTTATATATACTATTTTCTTCAACTCAATTGAGATTTGCTAGATTTTTCTATTCTTAGTCGATACGAAGTAAATTTGTATGAACGATGAAAAAATAGTACTGCATAATGCAGTACTATTAATGGTCATAATTAACTTATTAAAATTATACCCAACCTCTAAACCTTGAAGCTTCCGCCATTTTACGAACACCGACCATATACGCTGCTAAGCGCATATTCACTTTTCTACCACTCGATAAGTTATATATATTATTAAACGCTTGTACCATTACTTTTTCTAATTTAGCTTCCACTTCTTCTTCTGTCCAATAATACCCTTGATTATTTTGCACCCACTCAAAATAGGAAACCGTAACTCCACCAGCACTCGCTAATACATCAGGGACAATTAATACGTCCTTTTTTGTAAGGATACGAGTTCCTTCTAATGTTGTTGGACCATTCGCTGCTTCTACTACAATTTTTGCTTTTATATTAGCTGCATTCTCTTCTGTAATTTGATTTTCAATAGCAGCTGGAACGAGGATATCACAATCTAACTCTAATAATTCTTTATTTGAAATCGTATCTTTAAATAAATTCGTGACTGTTCCAAAACTATCTCGACGATCGAGTAAGTATTCGATATCTAATCCATCTGGATCATGTAGTGCACCATAAGCATCAGAAATTCCGATAATCTTTGCTCCTTGATCATGCATAAATTTAGCTAAAAAGCTTCCTGCGTTTCCAAATCCTTGAATAACGACACGGGCTCCATCGATATCGATTCCTTTTTTCTTAGCAGCTTCTCGGATACAAATCGTTACACCTTTAGCTGTAGCTGATTCGCGACCATGCGATCCACCGAGTACGATTGGTTTCCCCGTAATAAAGCCAGGAGAATCAAACTCACGAATTCGACTATATTCATCAAGCATCCATGCCATAATTTGTGAATTGGTAAATACATCAGGTGCTGGTATGTCTTTCGTAGGGCCAACTATTTGACTTATGGCACGAACATAACCACGGCTTAATCGTTCTAATTCTCGAAATGACATATCACGAGGATCACAAATAATACCACCTTTACCCCCACCATAAGGTAAATCGACGATTCCTGCTTTAAGACTCATCCAGATTGACAACGCTTTCACTTCTGTTTCTGTGACACTTGGGTGGAATCTTACGCCACCTTTTGTTGGGCCCACAGCATCATTATGTTGAGCACGATACCCTGTGAAAATCTTAGTGGAACCATCATCCATACGAACGGGTATCCGAACCGTTAACATCCGAACGGGCTCTTTCATTAATTCGTACATTTCATCAGCATAGCCGAGTTTATCTAATGCCTCTTTGATTATTTTCTGTGTTGAAAATAAAACATTTGTATTTTCTTTCTCTTTATTAGTTTCCTGCATGTCCTTCTCTACCATGAAATTCACCTCGAAGATATGATCAAACATAAATGTGTGATATTAAAAAACGTACCATCTATAACTATAAAGAAAAAGGTCTACTTTTTCCACCCATTGTTACAAAAAAATTGGTATGTTCATCAGTATTTATTTTCGTCTCTCGTAAGATCGAAATAACAAGAACCAAAATAAAACCTGATGAGAAGTTTCAAAACTCCTCATCAGGTTTTATTTTTAGGGGTTTTTGATACATCCCGATTATTTTCTGTATACGCGTTATCTATTTATTTTTAGATAACTGAACTAGTTTTTCAATCATATCTTCATAAGACAAACCGATTTCTCTTGCCGCATCAGGATAAAGGCTTGTCGGAGTCATTCCTGGAAGTGTGTTTACTTCTAAAATAACAGGCTCAGTTCCATCTCTAGGCACAATGAAATCTACTCGTGAATAAATATCACAACCTAACACTTGATGAGCTAAAACCGCATTCGCTTGCAACAAGTTCATCGTATTATCACCTACACGTGCGGGAACAATATGCTCACTCATTCCTGGTGCGTATTTTGCTTCATAATCATAATATTTGTTTTTTGGAACGATTTCGACGACTGGTAAAGCCTTTTCTTCACCTTTATTCCCCATTACTGCCACGGTTACTTCAATTCCATCAATAAATTCTTCAATTAACACCGTATCATCAAAACGAAAGGCTTCTTCAATTCCCTCCATTAACTCTTGCTCATTTTGAGCGATCGTTAAACCAATCGTTGAACCTTCTTGGTTCGGTTTTACAACTGCAGGAAAAGTCGTATTCCATTTAAACTCATCTTTTTGAAAGCTATGTTTATAGACGACCATTTCTTGCGCAACCCGGATTCCGTTTTTATGAAAGAACGTCTTTGCTTTTGCTTTATCCATTGCTAATGCCGACCCTAACACACCAGACCCTACATATGGAATGTTTAGCATTTCTAGGAGAGCTTGAATTCTTCCATCTTCACCAAATCGTCCATGTAAACCAATATATACAATATCGACATCTAAATCGATAATTTCTTTAATCCTTTGGGGATGAAAATCAATTCCTACTACTTCATGCCCCTTTTTAGAAAGAGCTTCAATAATTCCTTTACCAGAAGACAAAGAAACTTCTCGCTCAGCCGATGTTCCCCCGTATAATACACCAATCTTCATATTGAGTATCACTCCTAAAATAATATGTATCCTCATTATATTCGCCTATTTAGTTGTTGCCACATTACAACATTAATTACCACAATCTATACTATAATAACACGAACCCTAGAAAAGCGTAAGGCACATGGTTAACCCCAATAAGCAAATGCCCCAACTGGCACAAAGCCCTTATAGAAATCGAGTAGAGGGAAAATAAGTTAACCTATTTTCGCCCCTCTCACAACACTGTACATACGGGTCTCGTATACGGCGTTTCAATTTATATTACAGTGTGTACTTTTAAGTAACGTTCTAAAGCAGAGGGTACTCCCCTTTGTTTTAGTCTTTTGTTTGAGATTGCTTTTTGAACAACTTTCGATAATCCGATATACCGATAACCTTTCCGGCAGAACGTTAATCCTTTCGCTTCTTCTTCAGGTATCCCTAATTGAGTTAGCGACTTGATTTGTTTTTTCGCTACCTTCCATTGTTTCCAGATGATTACCCTTAATCTTGAGCGTAATTTCTTATCTATTCGACTCATTGCTGTTTTCATATTTGCGATTCTAAAGTAATTCACCCATCCGAATATGACTTGTTTCAGTTTCAGTATTCGGTAGTCTAACGGAACACTCCAATTTCGCTTTGTCAATTGTCGAAGCTTCCTTTGAAATTTCTGTACTGAAATTGGATGAGGCCGCACTTGATATCTCTTGTTATTAGGATCATAATAATACCCAAATCCCAAGAATTTTAACTCTTTTGGGCGAGAAACTTTACTCTTTTCGGCATTTACTATCAATCCTAATTTCTCTTCTATAAATCTCACGATTGATTTCATCACTCTGTCAGCGGCTTTTTCGCTTTTCACAAAGATGAGTGCGTCATCAGCGTATCTTATGAATCGTAATCCTCTACTTTCTAATTCCTTATCGAGTTCATTCAACATAATATTGCTCAGTAATGGACTGAGGTTTCCTCCTTGCGGAGTACCAACCTGCGTTTCTTCATATTTCCCATTTACCATTACTCCACTAACCAAGTATTTCCTAATTAGTGAGATGACGTCTCCATCTTCTATTGTGTTGGCTATAATACGCATGAGTTTATCGTGATGAACTGTATCGAAAAATCTTTCTTTAGCGATATAAGATAGAACCATAAATAATTATCATCAAGACCTTAGGATCTTGTAAAATATATTAAAAGGAGAAATTATTATGGAATCTATCATTCAAGAATATCGTGAATACCAGTCTGTCATTAAGGGATATACTCCAAAAGTTGTTTTGAGCACCGGAAGGGAATTAAAGAAGCTAACTAAGCACCTGGAAGAGCGCTCCCTAAACTTCCAATCTGTTAAACTTGTTGATCTTGAAAACTACTGTATTGAACGAACAGAAGGAAAATCTCTTGGTTACCGAAACCTTATTGTAAGCCAAATTCGTTCCTTTTTTACCTATTTAAAACAACAGGAGTACTGCTTTGAAAATCCAAGTATCCATTTATCTTACACTAATTTAGATACCCACCAAGCTCTACCTGAAGTCGCATCTTTAGAAGAAATCCAAGATTGTCTTAAAGAGTTAAGAAGACAGGTTAACTCCTTCTTAGGGAGGCGCCAGTTGACCCCATTCGAAAGCGGAATTTAGCCTTATTCGCTCTTATGTATGCCACTGGTATACGAGCGGGAGAAGCGGCTAATCTTCTGCTCTGTGATGTTCTTTGGGAGGAACAGGTTCTCTGTATTCGGGCTGGTAAAGGACGTAAAGACCGGCGTGTGCCCCTTGTTGGTGAGGTCCTAGAGTTACTTCAAACTTATCTAGCCACTCGTAAGGATCTTGATATGGCTTCTCCACTGTTTCTTACTTGGAGAAAAGAAGCGATGACTAACAATTTAATTGGCGTAACTTTTAAATCTTACTCTGAAATGTGGATCAAACCATTGCGACCTCATCAATTACGACATACTTGCGCCACCCACCTATTCCAACAAGGAGGAAACATTGTACATATTAAAGATTGGCTCGGTCATAAAAAAGTTACAACTACATTACATTATGCAAGGATACAAAACCCTGAGATCGCCGCTGCACTAGAATCTCATCCAATTAATGAAGCAACAATTCCAAAACGGTCGAAACTCAAATTAGTAAAAAATTTTCGTGAAAAACCAATGACTTCCTTACGACGAAAATATACGATGACGTCACAGGCTGCCCCCCTGGTTGGGAAGTTAGCGAACCAAATTGAGGAGTTTATAAGAACGGCAATTGGCATGAAAAAATACAGTAAAGGAACAATTAAAGAATTCCGATTTAGTCTAACTCGATTCTCCGTAGGTTGTCCTAACTGCCTTGAAAATGGCATAGAAACTTTACGTGGTCAAGACATTATTCGCTGGTTGAGCTCTCGTAGACAAGCTGGGATTTCTCAATGTACCATAGATAAAAACTTGTCTCACCTTCGGTCTTTTATTTCCTACGCCATGGAACAGACAATCCAATGGAGGCACTAAAAATGGTACCTAAACAACCAAAAGAACAAGCTTACCTAACTGAAGATGAAATGATGAGATTACTATCTGCACCAGACCGATCTGAGCTAGAAGGATTTACTGATTATATGGCGCTTCTTGTTCTATATTCTACTGGTCTTCGTGTGGGAGAACTAAGTAATTTGAACATCGAAGACGTAGACATAAAAGAGGGCTGGGTCCATATTCGTGAAGGCAAAGGCCGTGACAGACAAATCGCCATTCCAAAAGCTGCTTTAAATGATTTCAAGCAATATCTTGGGTTGTACCGGAAGGAGAAATCTGGTCCATTCTTACTTAATTTAAAGGGAACTCGTATAAAGCCTTGGACCGTTACTAGACGTATTCGCCATTATGCAGAAGTCGCCAATATTCAAAAACCTGTAAGCCCACATACCATTCGTCATACCTTCACCGCCCACCTTATTAAACGTGGAGGCCGGATTGAAATCATTGCAAAAGCTTTAGGGCATAAGACATTAGCTGAAACGAGTGCCTATGCTCATGCAGATTTTGAAGATCTCAGAAAAGCAGTCAGTTTATTACGTAAAAATATACCACCTTTGTCAGGAGAGAAAAAAGATGATGAATGAATCTACGATTCAAGAGTTTCTAGAATATGCACAAATGGTTCGAGGATGTCGTCCCAAAACCGCTGAAGCTTACGCCATTGATCTAAAAGTAATGAATACTTTCTGCACTATTTACTATCCACACGTGGATAATCCCTCTAAAGCTAAATTGGTTGTGGATTATATTCGTTATCTTCGCGTTGAGCGAAAAAATGCCTCAGCTGCGGTTGGTCGAAAGTTGGCAACTCTTTCAGCTTATATTGACTTTCTCATCCTGATGGAACTACTAGATTCAAAACAAGATCAACGTGAAAAATGGCCGAAACTACTAGATACACCAGAGCGTCTTCCAGTCGTACTTGAAAATAAAGAAATGCAGGATATTCTTTCTCAACCAGATACCACAACAATTCTTGGCCGTCGCGACCGAGCAATTCTTACATTAATTTATTCTGCCGGTTTACGCGTGAGTGAAATTTGTTCTTTGAAAGTGATAGACGTCAA
>NZ_KV917368.1:2183191-2199267 GCF_002019605.1 Alkalihalobacterium alkalinitrilicum
CACTCATTACTATGGCTTCTGCTGACTTCTTGCGACTAACCTTTTTCGAATGTACATATGTACATTCGCAAGATCTCCCAGGGTAAGACAACTATCTTTCCTCTTTTACTCGCCTGATTTACTCTATAAAGTTACGCACATCTTTTGGACTTTGACTTGTCATGGAGCCTCATCCCTTTATAAAGCCTTGGTATCAGATTTCTGTTCGTCGAGCCAAGATTTTATTCCACGCTTCCTCTAGCCCTTACCTCACGATAAGTACCTTGCGCTTCCTTAGTGGTTGGTCGATGTGTACCCCCACAGTGGACTTTCACCACCTAGATAGTTGCCATGCCTGGCACACATGTAAAAAAACGCCTCTTATGTAGAGGCGTCCATTCTATGAACGTTGGACAAATGTATGGTACAAACGATAAATCGCTTCAACCTTCATCAATTCTTTACCGTATTCTGCAATTCTGTATGTTGTTGCTGTTGAAGGATTTCCAAATTCCGATAATAAGGCGATAAAAGAATCATCGTCGACTCCGATTAGATCATATTCTTCAAATTTTAAGTAAAATTTATTCTCAAACGAAAATAATGTACCACCAACGACTCCAAATGGATAGAGACGAGAAGATAGAGCTATAACATCTTCAAAACAAGCAAATTCATAAAACACTTCATCACTTTCATCTAGTGTTACTTTCATTTCAATGTATCCATCATCATAATCATCTTCATATTCTTCATCGTCTATTGACCCTTTCGTTACGATGATCACCATTCCTTGAGCTGGCATAACAAATACTTCAACAGCCACTGGACCATCAGCTTTAAAGCCTAATTCGTCATCAGCTTCTAGCATCATTTCACGAAAAAGATCATGGACTTTTGGACCATCCACCCATAAGTCTTCCTTTGTCATTCCTCTTTCTTTAAGGTCATCAAAAGTTAAAAAAATTTTTATTTTATCCATGGTTAAACGCTCTAAACGCATTTATGACCCTCCCTGTGCAAGGCTTTTAGCCCCAGACCGTTAGTTGAACGGATAATGCGCATAATGTACCGTTTGTTGTCATAATGATTACTATAAGATATGTCAGAGGAACGCCGATGGTTCTTGATAGACAATCTATTTATATGAATAGATTATCGTTTTAAACGAGTTGATAACCAACTTTCCCATTCTTGTTTTGTTACACCAACAATATAATCACTATACTTTAGTTTTTCTTTTTCTTGTAAATACATTAAGGCTGCCCCACCTAAACCAATTGTAAGTTCACTATATTTATTTATGAGTCGATCTACTAAATGTAATAAATTTGGAAGGTTCACAGAAAGCGTACAGGACGAAAAGAAGTACTTTGCCCCAACTTCTTCGATTACCCTTTCAACATCTCGCTCTGGAATTCCACTACCTAAATAAATCACTTCAAAACCTTTTCGCCGTAAAAACAAAGTAAATATAAGTAAGCCTAGTTCATGTTTTTCTTCCGGCCCACAAACTGCAACTACTTTTGGTAAATAGCCATCTACCGGAAAACTATGAAAAATATTGCTTATTTTCGTCCTTAAAAAGCTAGAAACGAAATGTTCATGAGCAACTGTAATTTCGCTTTTTTCCCACTTATCACCAATAGTTACTAGCAAAGGTCCTAATATTTCGATCGTAACCTTTTCTACATTAAATAAACTAAAGGCTTGATTCATTAAATCATGTGCTTTTTTCTCATTAAACTGAAGTAATGCATCTAATATTTGGTCCGCTAATTGCTCGGAATAATCTTCTTTTTGCATGTCAACTGAAATATCAAACGCAATATTTCCTTTTTCCAACAAACCGACAGCTTGACCAATCGTAAACCCATTATTTACTTTCTCAATGAGCCACCTTAAGATCGCAACATGTTCTTCTGTATATAAACGATGCCCTGCGTGGTTTCTAACAGGTTCAATTACATTATATCTTCTTTCCCAGGCTCTAAGTGTACCTGGTTGAATTCCTAACATTTGACAAATTGCTTTAATGTTATATTTACCTACTTGTGAAGACATTGAACTTCCTCCATATCGTCAGCCAGTATAATAATAAGTATAATAGAGGATAACATTTGTGTAAACTTTGTACAACAAGGGATGACTACGCTTCGTGCGAAAAAGACCGAAGAGTGATTAAATGCGTTTCTGCTTGAGCTCCTAATCGTAACGGAAACCTTGTTGTTCCATATCCATTACTAATTAGAAGTAGTGTTTGTTTACACTTTTTTAACCCACCTCGTTCAGCTATTCCAAAACCAAACAATCGAATTTGGCCACCGTGTGTATGTCCTGATAAAACGAAACTAATGTTTTGTTCCTCACTTAACTTTTCAACAATGCTCGGATTATGACTAATTAATATACGAAAACCTTGTTCGCTATCTTGAATGGCCAATTCCAATCGATCTCGTTCACACCCTACATCATCTACTCCAAGTAGAATGAGCTTCTCTCCACCATTTTCATATGTAATCGCAGTATTATCTAATATTTGAACGCCTTTTTCAAGTAAAGCGGCATCTAACCTTCTAAAATCACCTTCATAATCATTATTTCCCCAAACAAAATAAACGGGACCTAATTGTTGAAGTTGAGTAATATTTTTTTCAACATTGGAAAATGGTACCTTTTTCTCCATGATATCTCCACCAACAATAACTATATCGACTTTTCCTAATACTTGTTGAATTATCGTTTCATCGACCACTCGAAAATGTAGATCAGAAATAAAAAAAATCCTCATTCCATCAAATGATCGAGGAAAATCAGGAAAAGTAATGTCAGCTTCAATCACATGATTACCATAAGCTTCTTTATACATATGAATGAGTAAGAAAACCCCAAATAAAATCGCAATACTACTAATTAAAATTATGGTCACAATCGTCCGTATCTCCTTTACGACTCGCTATCATAAATCTCACCTTCATTTGCCTCCATTATACCATATGCAGTTGCAAAAATTACGGTTAGAACCCCTGTAAGTGGATGAAGCACAATTTGAATAATGAATGCCACAACGATGACGATAGCCAATAAGCTATCACTTGGGTAAATCATCTTTTTTTTTCGATAAGGATAGATTACATGGAGAATAGTTGCTTTAACTAAAAATGCAAATGTCAAAAAGCCTACAATAAAAAAGAGAACAGCACCTAATAAAGAGAAAGGAGAAAAAATTAACTCACCTAACCACTCGGAAAATGTTAACGACTTAGGTGATGGAAATATTCGAGCAGAAAAAAGGATGCAAGCATTTCCAATAATAAATAATACTAAATTTCTTGTTAATCCACTGTTCAAGATATATAGGCTCCTCTCCTAGTCCAATAGGTTCTTTGTTAACTAACAGAATTACTAAACGTAAATGTAGAAAAACAATGCCCTCTTTTTCCTTGCTCTAAAGTAAGAAAGGTGCCTGGCACCAGAGGGCACAGACACTTTTCTACAATGTTAATTCATATTCTAATCTATTCAGATTAATTGCCGATATTACAACTTAAGTAAACATTATCACGAATGCTAGACATATTACGTGTTCTAGTAGCTACTTCCTCAGGGTTTATCATCTTTCTTGCCACCCCTGTTTCTAATGCAGCCTGAGCAACACTTTTCGCAACTTCTGGTGCTACTCTCGGATCAAACGGATTCGGAATAATGTAATCTGGTTTTAATTCAATATCAGATACTAAACTAGCAATCGCATAAACTGCTGCAATTTTCATTTCTTCGTTAATATCCGTTGCAAATACATCTAATGCCCCACGGAAAATCCCTGGAAAAGCCAGGACATTGTTAACTTGGTTTGGGAAATCAGACCTTCCTGTACCGATAATACTTGCACCTGCTTCAATTGCATCACTTGGCATAATTTCTGGATTCGGATTAGCCATTGCAAAAATAATCGGATCATCGTTCATTGTTCGGACCATCGCTTTTGTTAAGGCTCCAGCCACGGATACACCGATAAAAACATCAGTACCTACAATGACTTCTTCCAACGACCCATCTAATCGGTCAAGATTGGTAAACTCAGAAACTTCCTCTTTTACTGGGTTCATACCATAAGATCTTCCTTTGAAAATGGCACCTTTTGAGTCACACAGAATAATATTTTTTACGCCCATAGAATACAGTAGCTTTAAAACAGCAATTCCTGCTGATCCAGCTCCATTAATTACGACTTTTATTTCAGAAAGATCTTTGTTTGTTAGTTTAAGAGAATTTATTAAACCTGCTGCAGTGACAATTGCAGTTCCATGTTGATCATCGTGAAATACTGGAATGTTCATCTCTTTTTTTAATCGCTCTTCAATAATAAAGCAACTCGGGGCTGCTATATCCTCTAAATTAATTCCTCCAAATGTAGGTTGAAGAAGCTTTACAGTGCGAATGATCTCTTCAACATCAGTTGTGTCGAGGCAAATCGGAAAAGCATCAACTCCAGCAAAAGATTTAAATAATAATGCTTTTCCTTCCATTACAGGCATCGCTGCTTCGGGACCAATATCTCCTAAGCCTAATACGGCTGTACCATCTGACACAACAGCCACTGTATTTCCTTTCATTGTATAATCGAAGACTCGATCTCGGTCATTTGCAATTTCTTTACAAGGTTCAGCAACTCCTGGTGAATACGCTAAGCTTAAATCCCGCGTATTTTGCACTGATACTTTTGATACTACTTCAAGCTTTCCTTGATGCATTTTATGCATCTGCAAGGCTTCTTCCCTTAAGGTCATTTTAATCTCTCACTCCTGTTTTCATTTTCTGATTTTTTAAAATATTTATACTATTTTATTACATTATCTTGTTAAAATCAACCAATAAATTCTACCCAATTGTGTCTTTTTTGTAACACCAAAAAACTGACTTACCCTATGTAAGTCAGTTCTATCGTACAAAATCATTTATATCCTACTATTCATGCCATTGAAAATGATGTTGCATCAACTCTAATCTACCACCAAATCCTTCTGAAAATTCACCAAAGAACGTTTCGGTTACTTCATATATAGTCCCACTAACTTCGAAGAGATTAACAGCTATTGCCATATCACTTTCTGGATGGAAGAATAAGAAGGCTGCACTCGAACTCCAAGTTGTCCGATAATCTTCATTATTTTCTATAAAACCTTGTTGTGCATAATCTTCACGAATGCGTTGAATATATTGTTCAATTTGTACTTGATAATCCGTTGCTGCTAAATGCACCGTAAAGAAAGGAGGCTCTACCCGGTCTCCTGTATAGTTAGCAAAAACACGTGCTGTATATCCTTTTTCGTCGGAAATAGTATCTACTTCGAAACGTTCATCAATATAAGTCGAAAACCGAAGCTCTTCATCAACCCAAAGTTTTAAATCGATTTCTTCTTCCTGTCCTTCAATCATTAGTGTGTCGACAATTTGGTCATCACGATCAATTACTAATTTTGCACTAGTCTCGCCTTCTTCTGCATGAAAAGTCTCAGCTCCTCTTAAGTCGACAGTATCAACATCTGGTACAGCATGTTCTTTATTTTCACTCAAAAGCAGGATACTCCCTATTCCAATTACCGCCACAATACTAGCTGCTATTCCTAATCCTTGTAACCTTTTAAATGGTTGAGTCTTTCTTTTTTCTTTCCTTTTTATATAATTCATAATTTCTTCAGGGGACGATTGATTCAGCAGTTGATCATACTCTTTTTTTAACTCTTTTAATGACCTTTCAAATTCTTGATCATTCATCGTTACCACCTACCCGTTCTAATCGTTCCTTTAACATCTTTCTCCCTCGTAACATTCTGGTTTTTACAGCTCCTTCAGTCACACCTAAAACTTCACTGATTTCCTGATATGATAAATCATGAAAATAATGAAGAATAACAGGGAGTTTATACTTCTCAGCCAATTGTTGAATTGCCTCGTGTACTTCAGGAAGGTTTGAATTATCAGCAAAATCTCGAGCTTGAGCGACCTCTGCCTCAGCCATATACGCTTTCGTTTTACGATCAAACCTTTTCTTTTTTCGATATAAGTCCCTAACGACATTTAACGTAATTTGGTAAAGCCACGTCGTAAATTTCCCATGTGTATGATTACTCAAAAAGCGATAAACTTTTAAGAAAGTTTCTTGTGTTATATCTTGAATATCATTTGGATGGACTCCAAGTTGAAATGCAAATTTTTCAACTGTCGAGATATGCATCTTCATTAATTGAAAAAAGGCGTCTTCGTCACCTTGCTTAGATTTTGACAATAATTCTTCATCCTTCATAAAACAACCCCCAAAACTTGAACCAAGTTTAATAAACGGTACCATTGTATTAACCTTTAATTCACTAATGAAACGACATAAATTCACTTGAGGTTACAAAAAAGAGACATTTGTATCGAGACGCTTTCCTTATATACATTTTCAGTTAAATGTTTCATCAAAAAAAAGCTGCCCAAACGGAGACCCAATCACCTCTAGTAAGCGTTTTTCTCATATAACACCTATATTCGCCTTCGAGGGACTGACACTTCCACCTGAATACAGCCTTGAATTTCAGTTAGCTTCATTATATATATTGTCCATGGATTTTATTGTTTCGGCTATCGATTGACGGAATGGTTCTGGTTGAAAATCTATTGAACTCAATTTAAGTTATGTGTTTCATTTGAGCAAATTTCGGTCAGTCCACAGAGATCACCTCAGCAACTCTCATATATCCACCCGTTGTTGTCGGTCACCTTAATTATCTGTTCGTTCACTATTTCGGGGCATTGTATTCCACCTTATTCATGCACGTTTATATAACGTAGTAACCCATTCATTTGTTTGTTTTCGTTTAGAAACTTCAAAACCTAAATCTCTTAAGTATTTTTTTACCTTATCTTCATTCCAATCAACTACTCCAGAAATAAGGAAAAAATTTGTACAATCATAGAGGCGGTGTTGTTCAATTATTTTTATTGTTTCGTCCGCACCAATATTAATGATCACCCAATCCAGACATTGTGAAAAATCATACTTATCCTCTACAATATCCAGTTGTTTTACGTACACATTCGTAACTTCATTTAATTTCGCTTGATGTGACACCTCTCTTTCTACTGGCTCAATATCGATTGCAGTGACATTTTCAGCCCCTTTTAACGAAGCCGCAATAGCTAGTACACCAGATCCCGTTCCAATATCCAGCACTTCACAACCATCCAATGAATCGTCGAGGATCATTTGTAAACTATCCTGTGTTGTTTCATGAATACCTGTCCCAAATGCCCCTTGAGGATCTAAATAAATCGTATTTTCTCGTCGGTTTTCAACCGTCTCCCCGTAACAGATCTTCCAGTCATTTTTCAAATGAATATCTTCAAAGTCTGCGTCATTTACGTTAAGGGTAATGCTTGTCTGCATGACCTCTTCATCTACAACACCTAAAACTTTACATACTTTCTTAACGGTTTCTTTCACTTCTTGCTCATGTTCAACTATGATATGGAGGTGTATATCTTCCTCTTTCTTTAATTCAAAGCCATAACCATTTTCAGTTACCGTTGGTTCAAATGGTTGTTCATAATACAGATTAATGATGCCAATTGCATTTAATTGTTCCATTACTTCATCTATATTTTCACCACTAACTTTAATCGTCAATTGTTTCGCCATAACTACCTTCCTTTTCATCAAAAACCTACAAAGCTTATTTTTTCATCAATTTTACCATATCTTCAAAAATGAACATATCTTTCAAGTAAAATGTATACAAAAGAGGCTGATCTATTCGACAGCCTCAATACATTTAATAATCATAACTTTCTCGTTTATATTCAATACCCAAACCATCTTGAATAATAAGATCTACTCTAATTACCCCGTTTTTCTCACCGTCAAATTTCAATGACTCAAAATACTCATACATTTCCTCGTGGGGCATATGTGCTACTGGATTTGCATTTTCTAAAACATCAACCGTTTTTACTAATTCATCATTCATATAAACATACGCTAATGCACTCTTAATCTCCAGCCTATCTTTATCTTGAATAAACATATCATCCCCATATAACTGCTGTATCATGATATGAAGGTCGATTTGGTTATTAGTAACAGAATGAGCATAAACATCAGCATAGATCCGTTCTTCTAATTGTTGGAAAACCGAAATCTCTTGTAAATCATCACTTCTTTTTCGGTCATCAGATACAGCTAGAATTTGCGTTTCATAGTTTTCCTTTATTGATAGTCTAAGGTCAATATGATAACTCAAGTCTTCCGTTTCATCTAACTCTATATGTTGCCATTCTCTTGATCCTTGTTCACGAAAAAGAAGATATAAAGTTTCATCTTTTTCTATATTACGTAACGACCATAAAACTGACACTTCCACTTTTTCTTCTTCCATATCCACAGCCTTCACTTCATAATAACTATTCCGTATCCACCTCTGTTCTTCTGTAAACTCTTGTAATGTAGAAGACACCGTGCTATGAATATCCCCCATCGATGATGACAAACTTTGGATATTGTGCTCCAATTGTGTTAACGAGTCCAATTGATTTGATAGTTTGTTTAATTGTATATAATTTACGATCGAGAAGATAACTAGAAAAGCAATACAACCGATGAAAGCCACTTGTTTTTTACTCACGGTGGTTCCTCCAACCTTGTTAATATATTAATTGCATGATTTTGGGAGTGTTCTCATATAAAATTCAATCCTTTGAATATACTCGTCACTTAAACAACCGTTTCCACCACGAATAATCTCTTCAGCATAATGATCTGGAGGCGCTAATTCTTCTTTTTTACCAATCACAATAAAGGTAAGGACATCTTTATAAACCACACCATCAACCAACACATCAACAAATGCAGGGCGATAAAGTTGATGATCGACACCTTCTCGTTTATATAGATAGCGAACAGCTTCATAAGGTAATTGATATAATTTCCCTTCTACTACTCCGCCATCTTCTACAATATCTGCTCTTCCCCCATCTGGAAGCCGAACCGTAAATCGTAACGAATAACAACTTAGAACAGATCGACCGACTAACTCCTGAAAATAGTGGTCCACTTTAGCTAGTTTGAACCGAGCATCATCTAAACAAGAACCATAAGCAAAATAATAAAAATTATCCTTCTTGGAATAATAGCCATATTCCTTCCAATCACCTAGTGGTATCTCTTTTTTTACCATTTTTAATTGATCAGATGCTACGTACACATACGCTTCAAGTTCCCCTTGATCAGTATAGACTTTTTGGGTGATTCGGTCGTGAAAATTTGAAGACCTGTTTTCCACAAAATCTTCTAACTTATCAATCTGCTTTAATTGCTCATCTTCAATTTCATATACTTCACCATATACACACTTTGAATTACTTATTCTCATCGTTGGATAACCAAGTTCAGTGTCATACAACACACCATTTGTCCATGCTTGTTCCGCAACACATTTTGTATGTTTTAAAAAATGTGAATTGCTTTCATTCTTCCTTAATGTACCGTACACAAACAATAAGTGTTTATCCATAACTCTCTCCTCATACACAAGTATCGTCAATACTGTCATTTCTTTAAGATTACTATAAGAATAATCTTAAGAGCAAGGAGACGATTTGAAGTAGTAAAAATGAAAGAAAATAAATTTTTTAAACAAAATAAAAAGCCTTCATTTCAATTCCCCTGTGAAATGAAGACTTTCTATTTAGCTATTACTCTACTTCATGTCGTAAACATTTCTCACATTGATGAAGGTAAGACTCATGTTGCTCTTCAATAACATCTCCACAATCAGAGCATTGTTTTGGTGGCAAGCTTCTAAAGAATTCTGTACTCGGCGTCATTTTTGTTTCCCCCTATATGCTTTGTTAAGATTATTGTATTATAACACAATCAAAAATGCAACCCTGTATTAAAACAAATTTCAAAAAAAAACACCTATTTTATTAATTTCATCTTTACTGTTATATAAAAGAAAAAGAGATTAACCCAAAAGCTATGTACCTCCTCACTAACTTAAGGACATTAGCAATCACGAGCCAACCTCTTCTATCTCTTTTCTTTTTCACAAGCGAACTCGTTCCAGCAAGCTGGAACATCGGGGAATCTAATGGAGTTTCGACTCCACCTGATTAGAATTTCCCACCTACGCTAAAAGGTGGGGGTCTTTACCCTAAGAACTTAACCAGGATAAACTAACTTATGTCTTCTTCAGCAACCTTGAATAAGGCAATTGCCATACCAATACATACTACAAGAATTATAAATGTAAATCCCAATACTGCAGTTATAGCAGTTGCAGTCATTACCTTCACCCCTCAATCTTAATTTACTCCCAATTTCATATTAACATATTTTACACTTGCATTTATATTGAAAATGTGAAAAAATATAAAGTTTACACTTTAACATTATTCCCACTGTATTTACAATGCAAATACATTAATTTAATTTTGAAAATTCATAATTGCATATTTACTTTAGTGCATATACGTGTTAAAGTAGTAAATGTAAATGACCTCTTATTTTTCTCTCTTTGATGAAAGCCAAACCTTTGGCTTTCTCTTTTTTTTACTGGATCTCTGATGGTCTGTTATTGTTTAATGTTGAGCTATATAATATCCTCTTCCTTAATAAGTAATTAACCTAAAAAAACAGGTCTATTGACTTATTTTTTTTTGTATTATTGAAAATTCTGTCTTTTATGATATACTTATTTTACTGAAGTAAGCGCTTACAACGACGTTCATTTTATTCTTTTCTGAAAGGAGCTGATGAACAAGATGTTACTTCATAAGCTAAAAAATAAATCACTCATAACAAATGAAGATATTGAATTTAATATAAAATATGGATTGCCAATTGAAGTTTTTTGTCCAGTCAAAAAACAAACCGTTGCTTTTGGCAGAGTTGAAGATTATAATCACTATTTAGTACAAATTAACGGGGTTGAATATTGTAGAAACCAAAATGCATTATTCGGCCACCCTTTTTTATCTGCGTAAAAAAGGGATAGGTTTTGAATTTAACAAATATAACAACCGCTAAAGACAAACTTTGTTATTTATCTAGTAGAACAAAAAACTTTCCTATTATCGAGATTGAATACAGAAAGAGAGACTGTACATGTCAGCCTCTCTTTTTTATTTGTGAAATAAATTTACACTATATTCTTCTTTTAAAAAAGTAAATAAAAAATGTCGTTTCTCCCAAAGTTCTTTTGTATCCCATAGTTGTTCCTGTCGATCAATAACTTCCGAACGAAGTTCCTCATACTCTTTTTCCGCTTTATCTAATTTTTTTTTCGCATGTTTCATTATGATCGAGCAAATTATAAACAACCCAATATATACATAAAGAAAATCATTTGTTATTAAAGTCAAAAAATTTATAGACGTTCCTTGTAAAAGAATATAAATAACTCCTAACCCTAAACATAATAAAGTAGCGATAGTTGCTCTTTGCAAAACCTTTTCTGCCATTTTCTCTGTCATTTTCCGCTCGATTAAAGTTTCTATAAGTACTAAACCTGTATCAGAAACAAAGTAACGTTTATTTAGTGATTGTTTTAATGTCATGCATGCGACCTCCTATATACAACTTGTACTTATACTTATGTTTATGAAGGAGGTCCGCTTTTTAATACCGTTTACTATCGTTGGGAAATGTATTCTAACCAAATAGGAGATGATAAAGCTAATATCACAATTAATAAAAATAAAATTAAAAATAATCGAACAAGTGGAAATCGAATACGAAATTTTCTTTTTTTACTTTTTTTTACTTTATGATACTCACTTCGTGGTGGTAAAGATGAAAGGTTGATTTCCTCAACATTTTCAACTTGTTCCATTTGCTTTCTTAACTCTCCTGCTTGATCCATTGAAGATTTAGTAACCACATAACCACCCCATTTACATAGTATGTTAAGAAACTTTTTTTCTAGCTTTATACATTATGAATAGTCCTAAAACAAAGTCAATAAGAAAATGCGCAAATATAGGAACAAGCAAGTTATTTGTCCACTCGAATAACAATCCTAATATAAAACTTAGCACCACTGCCATTGTAAATAAAAGTATTTTTGATAAGTAACGAAAATGAATAAGCGCAAATATAAGACTAGCCAGTACAAGACCAATTTGAGTTTGTAATATTCCACGAAATAAAATTTCTTCACATATGGCAACAATGGCAGCGATAAAAAAGACGTGAAACACACTTCTTTTTGCAAACACTCTTTCATTAATTCCACCATCATCGACCCAGGATTTAGGTAAATACTTTTCAAATAGTAAATCAATCGTGATAACAATTACAGCGACACCGCCACCAATGAGAAAAATATGTACAGGGTCCCATTTGAACAAACTGTAGAAAACGGTAAGGTCATCGATCCAAAAAAAACCTAATATGATCGCAATGATTAACATAATGGCCTGTGTTATATATAGATTTAATAGTATTTCACGATCTGACATTTCTTGTATAATTTTCGCTTGCCTATTCATGATCATCATCCTAATTTATTTTTGATGAAAAATTTGCATTAATTCTTGTTCCCAAGGTAGCAATTTTTGTAACTGGTTCGATTGGTGGATATTATCATTCATATAGCTTTCTATGGACAAGCCACATTGATCACAGCAACTTTCAGGTTTTTCTAATAACTTTTCATCAAAGTAAGTTAAATAATACATTCGACGACATGTCTCACTGTTAATAAAATCGACCATCTCATGAATTTTGTTTATTTTTTTATTAAGGCGATTTTCAATAATTTGTTTTATAGAGTTTATTGTATTCGAAATCGCCTGTTTCTTAATGTGACTTTGGTCGATAACCTTTTGTTCCTCTAAATGAAATAATAAAAATCTTAAAGCTCCTTCAGATAAACCCATTTGTGCTTGTATGTTGATCACATCATCATTTGTAAATAATAGATTACTTACTGCTAACATTTCTAAATATTTTTTTACTCCATCTAGCTGTTTCCTACTTGGAAGTTCATGCTCAATTAAGGACAAAGGTAAAAACCGATCTTCATCACAATACATTAACAATGCAAAACTATTTTCACCGTCTCGTCCTGCTCGTCCAATTTCCTGGATATATGCCTCCATATGCTGAGGAAAATGAAAATGAATGACGTATCTCACATTATTTTTGTTTATCCCCATTCCAAATGCATTCGTACAGCAAACGATGTCCAATTGACCATTAATAAATTGTTGTTGTATTAACAAACGATCTTCATTATCTAAGCCGCCATGATAAAAGGCAACGTTGTGTATTCCTTCATTTTGTAGACGAGCAGCCATATTTTCAGCCCACACCCTTGAGGAAAAATAAATCAAACCTGGGCCTTTTAATTTTTTTACCCACTTGATTAAATTGATAATCTTCTCATCAATATCGCTATAGTTTTCAATTTGAAGTGCGATGTTGGGGCGATGAACACTGTAAACATGAGTTGTAACATCAGGCAATCTCAGCTGTTGAACGATGTCTCTTTGTACTTCCTTCGTTGCTGTGGCTGTGATTGCTAAACAAGGAGGCTGGTTTAACCGTTCCCATAATTCGCCAAGCTTCAAGTAATCCGTTCGAAAATCATGCCCCCACTGCGAAATACAATGAGCTTCGTCAATGACAAATAAGGAAATCTGTATCGATGATAACGCCCCTATTATCGTATTAGACATGAGGCTCTCAGGGGAAATATACACGATATCATAACGTTCAAGTTGATTGACGATCATTTTTTTTTCATGAAACGTTAGAAAGCTATTAATCGCGGCAACTTTTTTTATCCCTTGGCTTCTCAGTTGTTGGACTTGGTCTTCCATTAGCGATAATAATGGTGAAACAACAATCGCAGTTCCTTGTAATAATAAAGCTGGTAATTGAAAACAAATTGACTTTCCCGTTCCAGTTGGAAGCATAGCTAATACATTGTCACCATTCATTAGCGATTCAATCACTTCTTTTTGGCCAGGGCGAAAAATTTTATATCCAAAAATTTTATATAATTCCTTTTCTAACTTCATTTCATTCACCTCATTTACTGTTTGTTAAATGAGCTAAAACAAGCCTTATTTTAAAATAACTAATGTCCTGCGAAAGCTGACTCTTTATATAACTGAGCTTTAAATTACGAGTAGTCTGAATTACTTCTGTAATCTTTTCTTTTTCTTCACTAGTTACAAATGGTGTAAGTTCAACTGTTTTATCCTCTAAGGTAATTTCCACAATATGGTCTTCAATAGTACTTTTTTTTAATTGACGACTAGATGCAATCTCATCAATTGAAAGTCCTTGCTTTATTAATTGATAGGTTTGGTTAGTGGAGTGAGTCATATGAACGGTCCGGTTTAAATCCATAATAAACCGACGTAATAACGGGTACTTCTTTTGATTTAATGTAAGGTCATTTAGAATTCGATGAACGACTGACAGATGAATCAGTTCTATTGCCGTTCTTTCTATTCCGAAATATGAAGCTAATTGTTCATCCGTCTGTCCGATCCGGTGCCAACCTGATAATTTATAAGTGAAAATTTCTGCTTCTAATTTAGATATTGTGGTTAATAATTTTAACACCTCAGCATATAATTGGTTATTAAAGTGATCGCGATCATTTTGCTTTGGGAAAGTTTGCTTGACCCATAATTTGACTTGTTGATCTTTGATAACTGGAAAAAAGTGATGATTTTTTCCAGTGATACACGATAAAGATTGAACCGTCAGGACAAGCCTTGACCAAAAGACATAAGAAACGTCTTTATATTTCCAACCATTTAAGTAAAAAATAAAGTTGTGCTTCTCTAGTTGACGACTTAGTATTTTTTCACCTTTTTTTGTTATTTTATAGGTCATTTCTTTTTCTTTCTTAATATAATGATGATTGAGCAATACGTCCAAATGTTGCTCTAAACATGCTCGCTTCAAACGAGGTAAGATACCAAATAAAAATAAACATTGATACAGGTGCCCATCTTGGATCGTTTGTGATGAACGTTTCCCGTTAAGCATGTGATATATTCCTGAGATAGTTCGGTCCCCATTAAAAACAGAGATTAGATATAACAGTATTACACTTATTACAGACACAAGGTTCCCCACACTTATTTTTTTAATTTTGTCTAAAAGGTATAACTATATAATATATAATAACAAATCAAGTATAGCAACATATAGTTTAATTTTATCAATATTCGGCAATAAATAAACAGCAAGACCCCTTTTATGATAAGAATTCTCAATAGATTTAACTGTTGAAATGTTGGTAAAACATCTATACAATATGAGATATAAATTGTATTCCTTAATACCAGTGGCAACACTGACTAATATATCTTATCATACATAGGGGATTTAATAAGGAATGCTTAATTTACTACCTATTTGGAGGGATTTATAATGGCAAAATACACAATTGTTGACAAAGATACTTGTATCGCTTGTGGTGCCTGTGGAGCAGCAGCACCAGACATTTACGACTACGATGATGATGGAATCGCATTCGTAACGCTTGATGACAACCAAGGAATTGTAGAAATTCCAGATGTACTTTTAGATGATATGAACGATGCATTTGAAGGTTGCCCAACAGACTCCATTAAAATCGCTGAAGAGGCATTTGATGGTGATGCTTTAAAATTTGAATAGTTCGAAACTGAAGAGGATGACCCCGATTTGTCATCCTCTTCTTCCTAATTGTATTGTTTTTACATTATTGGAGTTTAAGGATCTTATTTAAAAATGAACAACTCAACTTTCTCAGACTGAAATAGGCAGGTACGCCTTGATATAGCTAGGCAAGCCCGCAATCCAATGTTGTAATTGACTTTTAATTAATTTTTGTATCTTTTTATTGCTCCTTTTCAAGGTATCTTCAAGAAGCTCGATTAATTGCTGTAGAGCGACAGCCCAATCGAGATCACTAATTTCATCACAAAGTTCATAGAAGATTCCACCTAACGTTCGTTCATCTGTACTACATCTATTTTGCCAGGACAACACGATATATCTTGCAAAGACTATCGTTGTATGACTGATTAGGGAATCGTACGAA